>CAXBOF010000001.1:0-42124 GCA_963977205.1 uncultured Phycisphaera sp.
TGTTCCGGTTGGACTGCTGTGCCGGTTGGCCATGGAGGTGGTGTCGGCCTGGGCGACATTTTGCGGAACACGGCCCGACATCCGGGGGCGCTGCGAAGTGGGGTCAACACTCATCATGCTGCTGACGATGCATGCGCTTCCGGCGCACACCCAGAGCCTGATGCTCGCGGCCATCTTTGCATCGGGTGCACTTTTGGCTGCTCCCTCGGCCGAGACGGCCGCCGTGTTCTCCGAGTTTGTGGCTGCGCATGCTCCTGGCCTGTGCGGCGACTGTGCGCTGTTTGGGGCGGTTCGTGCTGTTGCTGCTGGGCGTCCACCGGGTCCGCTGTGCCGGGTCTCCCGAATGTGAATCCGAAAAGTGCGCGGTGAGACCGCCACAACTGGACATGCAGCCCGGCCGACACGTCGTGGCTCCCAAGCTCCGGGGTCGCGCCCGCCGACTTGCCCGCAAACGACCCCGTGCACCACCCCGGGCGCATCTGATAAAATCAGTGCCTGCACTGGATACATTTTCTATTGAAGAGCTTGTGGAGCGGGACCGCCGGGGACACACTGTGCTGCATGCGCTGGCGCGCGAGGGACGCCCCCGACTGTTTCTTGCCGTTCTTCAGCGACTTCCGCCGCCTCTGCGTGGCCCCTTTCTGAATGCCCAGACGACTGCAATGGGGCCGGGGTGCGGCCGACGGACTGCGCTCCACATGGCTGCGCTCTACGGCCGAGTTGGGATGTGCAGGCTGCTGGTGGAGGCGGGCGCCAACCCCAGACTGCGGGACGAAAAGAATCGGACCGCATACGAGATTCTGCGCTGCATCGTAGAGGCGGCAGAGCGGGACTTTAGCGAAGCCGTGAGCCAGCGCCGGATGGCTACGGCCGCATAAATCAGGCCAGGCGGAACTGTTGCAGGGCCGGTTACGTGAAGGCGAGCCCTTTGTCTCCCGCGCTCTCGTCACCCGGCCGGAATGCGCGCCAGCACATCGACAGTGCAAACGGCAGGAAGAATGCAAAGAACGTACTGCCGATCGCAATGATTTCGTGCTGGCTTTCGGACCAGCACATGAAGTTCGGTGCAAACTCGTGGCCATTCTTTCCCGCGTCGCCGTCGGTCCAGAACGTGTGTGTCGTCACAAAGAGCGCAAAGGCTCCGAAAATGACAAACACGAAGCACACCGCTGTGATCACCATGTGGAGGACGCGGACGACCTTTTCGAGACCTGTGTCACTCTGCGACTCGTCGTTTCCAGCCCTGGCAAACGCGGAAGTGAATCCGACAGAAAGCATCGCGCCTACAATTACGCCGTACACATTCATCCGCGCGTGATAGATGTCCTCCTGGAGGCCGGCGTCGGTCTGCACCGAGGTGTGAAACACGTCCTTGTTGTCGATCTTCAATCCGATGTTTGTCACAAGCCCCGCCATCGCCCCCAACAGGAGGACCGCGATGCCGTAAAAGCCCCAGAACCCCCAGAATGCGTTCGGATGGGTATCTTTCTTGATCGGATACCCGCCGTGCCACAGGGCGGATATCGTCGCAGCCGCAAAAGTCCACGCGGCCATCGCGTCGAGCCCGGGGTTGCCCGCCGACCCAATCTCCATGATGGCGGGGCCCTTGAGAATGGTCGTGGTGTCGTAGGCGCATTTCTCCTGGTTCCCATTTGCGTCATTGGGAATTTTGTACGCAGCGTGATCCTGGACCGTCTCAACAAACATCCAGAGGACGAACGCCGCAAACCCGAACATTGTTGCCATCATGATCCACCCGCGTGGGTCTTTCAGACGCTCTTTCAGACCCGCCATTCCCTTCTTTGCGTGCCAACACGCGGCGGACACAAGCATGCCCAAAGCAATCATGATGAGGCCGACCCACGAGAGCCAATGCACCGTGTCATCCGACTTTAGGTGGGACCGGACGCCAACGCCGCTGGCAAAAAGGATGCCGCCCACGACGGCGCCAGTCCCCGCAAGATCGTACCCATCTAGACTGCTGATCATGGTCTGCTATAGTGAGTCGACTGGGTGCCCTTTCTTATATGCTGCCCAGAGCTAGCTGGGGCGGTGGGGTCCGGGGCACTATAAGCGCCGAAATCGGGATTTCAAAAGGACATGGACCCGAACGATCACGTTTTCGATGCTGGCGGTGCTGCAGATGCGCCGCCCGAGCTGTTTCCGCTGTACACCACGTCTGGGTCTGTGACGGACCGGTCCGAGAATCTGTCGTGCTCCTCCAGCTCGTCCTTCTGCTACCTGTGCTCGTTTGCGGGCGAGACGGGCATGTCGGTGGACATTCGGGCGCACATCCGGGACCTCTCGAAGCGCGGGTTTGAGCTTCCGGCCATTGCGCGGGCCGTGGCCAAAATCTACAAGCGCGACATCCAGCCGCACGTCGAGCATGCCCGAATGGACGGCACGGTGCGGTCCCCGATTTGCAGTCTGCCCCCGAGTCTCACCCTGCCCCCAGACGGTCCAGTCGCCCGAGTGGTCGATCGAGGCGATTCACCGCCACCTCAGCATGGGCGGCGAGTTTTCCGAGACGGTGTTTCAGGTGCGGTCGGTGCGCTTCCCCGACTCTGGGCGCCGTGCTGACGCTGCCTGCAGGATTCGGTGGTCAAGAACATCTTCACGCACCTGATTGTGCGACTCAACCAGCGCGTGCTGACTGCAGACGGCCATGTGGACGAGGGCGCACGAAAGGCTCTCCTGGACACCATCGGCGAGCAGACCAAGTGGCGGCGGTCGATGGAGGTTGGGGATTCGGGGCCGGGGGCGGGCACCAAGCGCAAGAAGAAGTAGCGAAAGTACCCGAGTGTTTTGAAACCAAGGGCGCGTGCCGCTCTACTCTGCTGGCAGGAACGATTGCACCGGCCCTGCATTGGCGACCAAGAACTGGATGTCGGCCCGCTTGACCGTCTTGCCCCGCCGGTGCTCGACCAGCGCCATCAGCTTTGTCACCAGATCCTTCACCTCGGTCTTGTACAGATCCGACACCCGACCCGACACGTTTCGGGCTGCCCGCCCTTGCCCAGTACGATAGACCATCTTCAGCCCCGCCGCACAGCTCATCTTAACCTCGCCTGGCGTCTTTGCGCGCCGCACCGAATCAGTCACTGCCGTTTTCGCCATCCTTGTCCTGTTTGAGCTTCCTTCGGTGTCCGGCTTATACGCCAGCCCCCTAGATCGGCACCTTCGCCTGCACCGGCTGCACTGGGACCCCCGAGCGGGTTAGGATGCACCTGCCGTCGATGATCCTGCCCACTTTGACGCCGCAGACGGCCAGGTCCCCTGCCAGCGGCATCCGGCCGGGGTGGCCGCCTGGTACCAGGTTAAAATTAAATATGGGCACGACGCCCTCCACAATCACTCTGGCGTGGTTGAGGCCAAAGGGTGCCGTGACGGCCACCGGGGGCTGGTTGGGTGCCACGATGCCCAGGAAGAGCGCCCGGCGGGACGGCAGAAGCGTCCGGGCGACGTGACCCTTGTCGTTGGCCCTCTTGGCCACCTCGATGGCGGCGACGGCGGTGATTCGGTCTTTGTCGTCCGCCAGCCCCTTGGCCCATTCGAGCAGCTCGTTGTACGTGTGGTTCTCGTGGAGTGCCTTCCGCAACTGGCCCTCGGCGTCTCCACCCAGCACGTGGTCCTGCCTCTGGTTTACCCTGACGGCGATGGGCCGCCCTGCCACCTCGACCGTCGCCTTTTGCCCCATGACGCCCGCGGGGTCATCGTCCACCAACAGCGGTTCGCCTGGACGTGGCACGAGACCCAGAAAGCGGTAGACGCACGTCGCAGAGACGGGCGCTGGCATCTGCGCGGTTGCACCTCCAATCTCCCCCATATATAGCCGCGGTTTCCGCAAAGTATCGTCAATGCGGGGAACGGGGCTTCTGGTCGCCTCCATTCTTGCCTCTTCAGTTTCACTCACGCACGGCAACCTCTGGTCGGGCGGTGTCTCGCTCGTCTTTGCGGCGCTTGTTCTCGAGCTTGCGCCTGAGCTGTCCCTGTCAGTCTCGCCTGCCCGACTGTCTGTGCTCCTAGAGGCGGTTGCGTCTGTGGTAGTTGTCGCAGCCGACGTCGACCACTACGCCGTGTTGGGTCTGGTGCTTGCGCTGGCATGTCTGGGGGGATCGAAGACCAAGTAAAAGTGGTCCTCGGCGCTTTTGTGGAGAGTCCGCAGTATCGCCTTGCCGTCGAATCGTGGCAGCTTTCGACGGTCGCGGGTGGCATCGATGTGGCCGACGGCTCGCCGGTTGATGTTCGCGGCGCAGCCGAATTGGTGCGTCACGCCCGATGTGCGGCGCCGGCTGCGTGCTGACCCTTTCCAGGTGCACTCGATGGTGCGGCAGCTGGTGCTGATGGGCTTTTGTGTGATTCAGGACGGCGTGGTGGACCCGATGGCCGCCATCTCGTGGGACAAGCAGAAGCGCGAGTGGGTTGCCCCAGTCAAGGACGAGGCTGAACCGCCCACCGTCTGCGTCTTCATGGCGCCGCTTGTGCATTCGAATGGCACTACGCTCATGTCGTACGGCAGCGCCGCGCTGCCGGTGTGGTACCACCTGTCGGCCCTCACCGAAAATATGCGGCGGCGGGATGCGTTCAACTCGGCGCACACCGTGTTCACCTCGGTCAATCCGAGCATGACGCCCGGCGACTCGCTCACTCCGTCCTTCATTGCGGCGCGGGGGCGGGCCGTCGGGGCCGCCGATCCAGATTATACCACGTCTGACCGCCGGCACGAGCTGCTCGGGGACCTGATGCGCCGGTCCAACGGGCTGCGGTCCCATGGCGATGTTTTTATGGCGGGCCAGGGATTCCCGGTCGACTCGAGGGCACCCAAGCTCCACTCGGAGCATTTTGTCACCGACGGTAAGCACCAATTTATTTTGGTCCAATCGTGCACACGGCCGGCACCGAAATCTCGCGCCCCTCGTCTGAACTCCCAAATCATGCACACGGCCCGACACCCCCACCCCTGGTTGCCCGCAATCTTCTGCTCCTGTGTCGACCCCCAAATCGTGCACACGCCCCGACACTGGACCCCGTTCGACTCCCAAATCGTGCACACGGCCCGACACCACTGATGGCTCTGCAGGGATGAGTTCGGTGGGCGAGGCGCGACACCTGCAGGCCCCCGTGTCGGACATGAACCGGCTGGTGAAGCACTACGTGCACTCGTTCTACCAGGCGCTCGGGGTACCGCCTCAAAAGCTCGGTGCGCCGACTCTTCCTTCCCGCGCCATCGCGCCTCTCACTGACTGTGTCGCCAGGTGAGAACGTCAACTCTGAACGCCTTGCGGGATCCGAGATGATTTCGAGCGAGGCGCTGTGGACTCACGAGGCTCGAGTGCGCGATGTCCGGGATGTTGTCAACGAAGCGCTTGAGGTTCTCGGCGTCTCGCTGCGGCCGTCGGTGCGATACCGCGTCCTGGTGCAGCATCCAGAGCTGTTTGATCCGGAGAAGTACACCGACCTGCTGGCGCACTCGCTCGGGGTGCCCACCGAGTACGTGGCCCAGATCCCGGTCGAGACGGATGAGTCGACCCAGCAGCAGCCACCCACGAACGGCCGTCGGGGTGGCAATGACCACGATGCCGCCATGCAGCAAGGATCGGGGTCCCACAAACGCTGTCGCGACGGGAAGTTCTGCCAGAACAAACGGGGGGGGCCCGTGAGCGACATCCGCACTATTAGAGAACCCCATGCCAAGTTGGATAGGGGCGAGACGCGCGTTCCGGAGGAGAAGAAGGGCCGCAATTCGGAATGATGGACGAACGGGATGGCACCATCGTGTATGACAATGCGCTCACCGTAGACGGCCAGCCAATGTACCACTACGCCGAGAGCGATGCGGACGGGTACATCGATCCGAGCGAATACGAGCAGCCGTTGTCCCGCGAGGCGTTCCACGAGCACCATGCCCCCGAGGACCGATCCATTCCGGTGGTGGACGCCTCGCCCGAGACGCCGGAACGGTACCCGGCTCCGCCACGCCGTTTCTCGGCCGTTCCTGAATCCTGGAATCCTCGCCCCGATCCTCCGCCCAAGCCTCCGCCAATCGAATCGATGCCACGGCGCCGGTCGGGACGGAGCCCACTCGTCGGCGCTGTGGGCCTGCTGGGCCTGGTGGGGTTGATCGGCATGGTGCCGTCGGACGACTCTGGTCCGGGCACTTCGGCCTCGACTGGCGCCTCGTGCCTCGTGGGATCGATCGCGTGGTCTGCTGCCCAGACGGTTCCTGCGGGGTACCGAATCGCCGACGGGTCTGAAATTGTCGAGGAGGACCACCCGGCCCTCTTTGCCGCCGTGGGGTCGGCAGTGCCCGATTTGGTGGGCCGGTACGCCCGTGGGGGCCTCGAGCCCGGTGCCGTCCTCGCCGCCTCTGTGGATGTCGGCTCGTTCTCGGTGGCCATTGACGATCCTGGTCACTCGCACGTTGACGCAGCGGGCTCGACGGTGCTCCGCGACGGCAAGTACGCTCTGGCGCACCTCTACACGTGAGACGGCCCGCCCGGCATCGCCCCGCCCCCTCTTATGCGTGCATGCAGGTTTACGACGGACGGGGTCAACCTCAAGGACGCCGGGCCATCTGTGGTTCCTGCGCAGACGGGGATTGCTGCGCGGGTAGAGGGCGGCACCGAGACACGGCCCGCCAGCGTCGTCCTGGTTCCCCTCATCTGCACCGGCGGTCCGTAGCGGCGGTCCGAGACCAAAATGGGAATCCGATCGTGTTTCTGTATAAATTGAATGTTTCCGGCACCATAACTCGCGAGATGGGCTCGCTGTTTACAGACTTCCAGGCCGTGCTCCATTTGGCCGGGGACGCTCCCATCGTGGGCGGAGTTCGCGCGGCCGTCTTGGAGCACGGGCTTGCGTTCCCTAGCACCCCGGGGGTATTCGAACTTTTGGTCACGGTTGGGGATGATTCCCCCCCAGGGCAACAGCAGCTGTGGACGGCCATACAAGTCTTTGCTATCTTTGGTCCGGGGCTGCGCAAGGGTCCCCCGAACGACAACCGCTGGGACGTCCACTCGTGCCGGACACAGAACCTGCCGCCTGGGGTGGTCGCAGTCCCTCCCGAGGACGACTTTGGCCGATCCCTCGAGACGCTGGCCCCGGAGCGAGTGGGGGGCCCGCCAATGCGGCTCGCGCACGTGCATCGCCTTCTGACGCGCGAGTCGGCGTCTCCCTTTATTCGGATTGTTGTCGGCGGTGCCCTCACGATCTACGTCAGCCTGACGCCATTCGTGGTCGTTGGGGCCGATGTCGAGTTTACGGTGCCGTCTGTGAAGATGGTGGGGCTCCACTGGTCTGCTCACTAGGCGCGGGTCTCGAGACGGTCGTCGGCCGTCGACATAAACGTTTCGTATGGCGCCAGTCCCCGCGCTGGCTTTGTAGTCAGCGTCTTGATGCACGAGGCGAGCGTCAGCGCCAGCGACAGGCCCATCATGCCGACCATGGCCGCCGAGGGCGATGCGGTGCACGTTCCGTCCATCGGGGGCACATCAAAGCCCGGATAGTCACCGGACGTGTCGTCCATGCCCGGTTTGGACGTGCGCCGCCCGGGCCTAATAAGTGGCGCGGGATCTGGGCACGGCAGATTCGGATTTCCGAAACGTATAAGAGCCGCAGCTTGAGTGAAACACTTTCAAATCGGGCACAACCCGGCCCGCCGATGTCGGCTGCACTCCCCGAGCGGATTTTCGCCCCTTGGCAAACCAAGTGCGTGCAGGCTGGTGCGACGTTCAAGGGCTCGCACTGCCTTCTCTTTACGCAGCATGTGCCCCGCGAGGCCGAGTTTGCGGATACGCACGGTGCATGCACTCCTGGCCCCCGGTGGATGGCGTATTTCGCTTTTTGCATGGAGGCGCTCCGGCGGATTCAGTGCCCCGAGACGCAGCACACGACGCTGCTGGTTGAGCAGGTGGTCGACGAGGAAACGTTTCGGGATGCGCTTGCGCGGGGAACGTGCGAGGTTACGCCGGCCCGGCCCCCACGCGCGTGGCGCTTCTGGGTCATCTTCAAGACGGTGGATTCCTACGTGCAGTTTGCCACCGCCTTTGAGCAGATGCTGGAGGAGGGGGCAGCCGCGTCAAAGAAGTGGCAGGGCACGCGGAAGGGCGGTCCGCCCAGGGTGGATCAGGCGTCGTGGGTCTCCATTGCGGGGTCTGATGACCTCATCCACGGTCTGCAGCACACTTGCAACATCCCTGGTGGCGCCAGCAGCATTGCACTCGACCCGGGAGCCGACATTGGCGCCAAGAACCACATGCTCAACCTCCAGTCGTCCGAGTTGCTGCACGTCAGTGGGGCGTGCCCCGCACAGACGGGACGATCGTACATCGATCGACCCACCCAGCCCGGCATGTTTGATGCGGGGGATGACGACTCGGGTCCGCGGCTGACCTGGCGGGCACCCTACTCAAGGACCACGAACGCGGGCATCAACGCGGGCATCAACCCGTGCGTCGCACGCTTTCCCTTTGCGCCATGGGGCCCGAGGACGGACGATTTCCGCCGCCTGGCATACCTCGGGACTCCGACGCCCGCCCGCGTGCTAGAGCCGCACCTCCTCAATCGGGCCACTGGACCGGGCCAGGCGGACCTCATCCGCAAGCACGCGGACAGCAACACTCTCGACGAGTACCTCGCGAACACCCCGGATGTCAACGACCCGCGCGATGCGGGCATTGTCACTGGGGACTCGGACGCGGGGGGCGCTGCACTGTCCCGCTCGGCTGCCATGGCACCCGAGTTTGCACAGAACGAGGAGTCGGCATCTGCTCGCATGCGGGCCCTCCGAGTCAGCACCGAGACCCTGGCGGACCAGGTCGAGACAGAGGCTGATATCAGGCGCTTTGTGGCCAAGATTCAAGGTCCCACTCGCTTTCTGAAGGAGGCCCCCGTCCCCGATTCCATCCCATCAAGCTACCACGCCCTGGCGACTGCTGCAGCTGCGACAGCGCGGGGTCCTGCCACGGACGCGACCAAGTGGGCCCGTGCATTCTTTGACGACTGCCAGAACACGTCCGATCTCATGCGACGACTGTCGGTTGCGCTCGAGCGGTACGCTGGGCTGCACGTGGCTCAGGTGACTGTGTCCAACTGGGTCATCCTGGCAATCATGGCTCCGCTGCTCGGGCCGGCCCCTCGGGCGCACACTGCACTGGTGGGACAGCCCGCAGCCGGAAAAAGCTGGACGATGGACGTCCTGCGGAAGATCATGCCAGGGATGTTTTCGTCGGTCGACTACACGTCGCTCAAGGCAACCCTGGTGGACACGCTCGGGAGCCGCAAGGTCCAGGTGACGGACGAGATTGCCAAATCCGAACGGGTGAGCGGCGAGAAAACGCGGCTTTCGAGTGGCGAGGAGCGCGGCATCAGGGCCGCCGTGGTGACGGATGCCAACGGAAACAGCAAGGTCGTCTCGCAAGACTTTACATCCGTGTGGAACCACACGCAACTCGCCTGTGGGAACCAGCCACCTCGCGGCGACACGCCAATCGACACGCTGGCGCTGCAATCGCGGCAGCAGGTGATTCACTGCGCCAACCCCAAGGGGTTTGCATCCGGGACGCCGAGGCTCCACGACCAAGTCCTGCTGGCCATCCGGATGTTCCTGACCGGGGCTCCGATGCAGGTCGGCTACATCTGGGCTGCCGGCTGCCCCGTCGCGTCCTCGGATATGATGGAGGCGAGTCCCATGGCGCGCCGTCCCCAACCCGCGCCCGCTCATCCCTCTGCAGGTGCTGCAGGCGTACCGCCGGGTCAAGGGCAAGGCGCCAATTCCTGCGCGCGAACTGTCCCGCCTGCGTGCTGCTGCCATTGGAGCCATGTCGGTTCGGATGGGCATCGAGACACGGGGAATGGAGGGCATGGCCGTCGACGAGTACATTGTCCGCAACGCCTACGTCCGGACCGAGGACATTGTGATTGCTCTGCAGACCATGGTGCTTCCCACGCAGCCCGAGATGGCCCGCCCAGTCTCACCCGCCACAGGACGCCGTCGCGCAGTCGCATGCGGGCACCATCGTGTTCAAGGCGCTGAAGAACATGGTCAACGTGAACATTGAGCGCGATGCAGACGGAAACATTACTGGTGCGGCGGTGGAAACCGACAACAAGGGCGAGCGGGCCATCCTTACACAGGCGATGACTCAAAAGTGGTTTGACCGTCTTGTCGCGACCGTGTGTGCGATTGCCAAGCGCGACGACCGTGAAATGGTCCGCCTCGGCCAGCGCCCAGCCACGCGCCGGCTGCCACTCACTGCGCGCGCAGGTTCCGGCTGACGATGTTCTTCGGCGACAGCTGCAGGAAGCTACGAGCGGCGCCAGGCCCATCGTTCTCGAGTGCATCAAGAACGAATCGAGACAGGCGCTCGGGATTGACCTGAAGCAGGTTGGACCAGTCTACACCAAGACCGAGGCTGCCATGATCAAATTCCTGCACGACATCTGCAAGACGCTTGCGTACACGGCCGTTCGGTACCCGGACGAGAATCACGTCATCTTTGGGTCGTCCATCGTTGATGACATGCGACAGGCCCATCAAACGTGTCGCAAATGGGGCCCCGGGGCCGAGAAGATGTGGACGCGAGCGACCAAGAACCTCGATGCAACGGACGTCCAGTCCTCCATTGCGCGCCTGATTGCATCGGGGGACATTGTCCTCGACCGCGTGATCGAGTGCAAGTACGTCAAGTCGGCAGAGGGCGGGCGTCCATCCAAGCTGAAACCGGGATTTGACGTCCTGTCGGCCGAGGTGATCAAGCGGAATCAGGCTGCGGTCGCCCGTCTTCCTGCGTCTGCTTCAGTGGACAAAGAGTCTCTGACCAAACAATTTGCGGCCGACACGGACCCCAAACTGGACGGCCGCACCTTCCACGGCATGGCACAGATGTACGGCCAGAGTGTTGCAGAGTCGGCCCGGTCTGGCACCTTTACGGTGAGGCACGATGCATCGAAGCGGGTCCGGCTTCCGGACAGGAACTACATCCCCCCAGATCAGGACGACCTTCCTACGGCGCCCGGCGGAAGTGCGTCAATTTTTGACGGCAGCAGTCCGCACGTGGATGCGTCAACCGTCAACGAGCGGGCCAGGCAGTGTCATCTCGTGCGGATCTTTTCCAACATCTCGTTGGCCCCCCTTCCGACCACTGCCGGAACCAAGCGTCGGTCCACCGAGTCCGAGGGGGACGGCCCGCCGGTCGCTCCCAAGGCCGCGCGCCGCGACGCCGGCCCGGCACAACCCGTTGCGGACCCCGAAAGCGACATCGAGCCCGAACTCGATTGGCAAGAGCGCTTGCCGGTTGGAGACGAGGACAGTATGCATGCAGAATAGACCCTATAACCGCACCCCATTCCCACTTCAGTTGACCCATGGTGCTGGTTCCCTTTGTTGCGACTTTGCTGGCCTGCGCCGACCACAGCTCCATCCATGTCACGCGCAGGGCGTGTGCATTCGGTGTCTTCCTCTGGCGCCGCTCTGCACGTCGGGTGCTGATGCCGCCGCGCAGGTTCGTACCAAATGTTCCAGGCCAGTGTAGAGGCCGCCGTGGACGCCCTCGGATGCGGTCCTCAGTGCATGTCGTGCAATGCGGCGAGTGTCGATGACTGCACACGGTTCGCCATCCTGGCGGCCTACGCGGAAGAGGCGGGCGACCCGGCGATGGACAGGCTGCACCTCGCCCTCGCCACCTGCGTTCTTCCAAACGGCGCCACCGTTCCAGCGGCCGACATTCTGCGCCAGATCAAAGACGAGCCCGAGATGCCGTGCTCCAACTCGTCCGACGTCTCGGGCGACTCGATGGCCGCGGCCGTCACGCTCATCGGGTTTTCGCTCTTTGTGCTCATCAACACGGTCCTGTCGCTCGAAGAAAGTCAGTGACCACGGGCGCGTTCCGTCGGCCCCGTATAATGGACTGCAGGCTGTGCAATTTAAACTGATATGGACCCCCACCCCGCGCAGTACCAGCTGATGGAAGCTGTTGGCCGTGCGCTGGCACCGCGGTGTCTGTTTCCCGATACTGCTCCTACGACGACGCCAAAGCCCGCGCCCGTCGCCACCGGAGGTGTCAAGCCCCCGCGCCGGTCGACGAGGCCATCACGCCCACCCCAGCGCTACGTGGCCGTCTGAGGGGTAGACAAAGCCAAAGATGATGCACCACATCTCCAGCGGCAGCCTTGGGAGTTGGCGCAGGGGCGACTCTGCAGCCTCTATGGCCGCCCTGATGCGAGCCTGCTCTTCTTCGGGAAACAGTCGGTGCGTCGTGTGATTCCACCGCATGGGCGCCACTGCGAGCCGCAAAAGACGCTTGTGGTCTGGCGCGACGGTGCCGTGGATCCTGTTGAACTCGGTCCGCGAGATGCGATGCCCCGTCGTGATGGCCCCCGCCAGTCGTTCCGGGTCGATCCTCGCGAGCAGTGCCAGGGCCGACTCTGGTCGGGGCTTCGATACGGCGTCCACAGCCTCGGGCGTCTTTTTCAGGCGGGTGTTGGCCATCGCGTCGGCAACAGTCTTTTTGCCCTTTGTAAAGGGGTAGCCGTGTGCCAGAAGCGTGCTCACAAGGGGCACCGGGAACGCCCCGGACGCCGCCTGGGCGGTCACGGCCCCGAGCAGCTTGCGCGTGTCTTTGGCCGCGACCTTCTGCATCGCAACGACCCGATCGGCCGTCATGACGGACAGCACTGCTTCGAATGCCGATTGCTGTGACGGATGTTTCCAGCACGCAAGCAGCATCCCCTGGGAGATCTTGTACGCCAGGTACCTTAGGTCGCCCGATGCCATTGCGGCCATCACGGCCTGGGCCCTGATCGAGTCGTCAAACTGGTTGGCAAGAACGTACTGCAGCACCAGCGGTTTGCTGATTGTTGTAGAGTTTGCGGCGAGCGTCGCCGCAATTCCTGCCTCGCCCACTCGGGCCGCCTCGGAACAGTTGAGCCACGGCGTGCGGCCAAGGCCCGGAGCGCCCGGAGCTGCCGCCGCAATCAGTGCGACGTTCCGCTCGTGTGCCACTTTGCCGGCAAACAGCCGTGCGTGCTCTGCTCCAGTCGACGCACAGATGCACTGGAGAGACACGGTTGTGACCAGGTTGGCCACCGCCGCCATCTTTGCTCGGTCAACCCCGTCCCAGTCTGCAAAGATGGCCGTTGCACGCTGATCAATCTGACCCGAATCGGTCCGCTCGACGATGGCCTCGACATCGGCGACACTGACGTCGGAGCGGTTGAGCACCGCCCGCAGGACATCGACCGCATTGAGCGCAGGCACGCCGTCGACAAGCTGCAGGATGAGGCTCGCCGGGATGGCCGAAATGTCCGCGGCCCGTACCCACTGGGGCACCCATCCGGGGGGACACCCTCCTTTTGCAAACTTCTCGATGTCGCAATCGTGCGAGGCAAGGATGCGGCGGGCTTGGGCGACAACGTCGTGCCACCCTTCCTGCAGTCCGTCCTTCAGGTACCGACGCAGCTGCGACCTCGGCATCGCAAGCCCCTGCTTAACCAGCTTTCCGAGGACCGCTTTCTCGGATCCGGGTGTGCGCCCCGATCGGAACATGATTTCTGTCACAATTCGAGTTCCGATTTGCTCTGCAGAGCGGGTTTTGAAATATGGCCGACGGCTCTGCCGAATTTGACGGCTTTGTCGGTCGAGTCCAGGCTGCCCTCTGCCCCACGTCAGGCGCCGAGGGCGAGGTCGACCAGGCGTACATTCGACAGGTTCGCGAAGAAAGGGACCGGAATCTCGTTTCGGATGCCCTCTTGGTCATCGGCAACGCCGGAACCCGGCCCCTGGACCTCCCAGGTCACAACATTTGCACCGCCGACCACAACGCCAGCCAGCTTGAATGGGGCGACCCTGAAAATCCGTCTGGCAGGCGCCCCTGTGTCAATGGCGACGAATGCGTAGTCACCGGCACTTCGGGCGTTCTTGGCACCAGCATGCCACCCCTGCCCGAATTTCTGAACCCGACGCAAAAGGCGGCACACGATGCGACCGGAGCGCTTCCCGCTTCGCAGGGCCGGTGTCTCCTGTGCATGCGGAGGGACAATGCCTTGGCAGTCGATCTGCATACTGCCGGCGCGGCGCAGTCGTGCATTGTCGCTCCCGTGACCAACCCGGTCAACACCATCGGGGGATACAGGCTCGAGTGCACCACGTCCGTCTATGGAAACGCCATCTCGGGCGGGCCCGTGGTGCGCCACTACTCGGGCGCCGAGAAGATGCTGACACTCGAGGTGAACCAGCAGGGGCGCTGGCGCATCAACGAAGAAAAGCTACTTTGGCATCACCCAAAATGCTAGCGCAGGCGTTCCGGTCGGAGCAGCCGCCACATCGCCAACCGTACTCGGTGGCCGTGGCGGCGTCCCGATTAGCCTGCGCTGAACCCACGGAACATCGCGCCATCTACCAGACCCCCCTATGGCGCATCGACGACGACATCAACCCCCGGGCCACCCTCTACGACTGTGCCATTCGCCTCCACGCAAGGGCGTCCCATGTGCCCAAATCACTCCTCCCCGAGCTCAGCCTTCTCATCGACGCCACGCTCGCAACGTGCGTCTGGATCGACTCGGGCTCGGGTCGCAACCGGATCGACGCCATCTACTCTGCAGGTCCGCTCCGCCCGTCCCCACGCAGCCCAGATCCCACTGACCCGCGCACACAGGTATGGCGCCAGAGCAGGTCGATCCAGCCACGCTCCACGGCTACTTCTCGGGCACACTGGAGCACACCAGCATCATCGCCGGAGCCATTTCGGGCGTCGGTCCGCCAAAAGGCCTTCGTGAAACGTGGCAGCTCATCCAAAAAGCCATGTGCCCAGACACCAAATCAGTCAGGTACGTAGGCGACCTCTGTGCCAAGTCCATCGAGCAGCACGAGCTCATGGGCCGCATCGTGACGACCGTCGTGCACGGGGGCCTTCCGGGCTCCGGCCATCTGGCGCATCCGCAGTTCCGCATCGACAACTGGGGGCGGCCGAGCGACATTGCGGCCCTCGTCGTCCGGCGGCTGACCAAACGCGGCATCCTGCTCGCCGTCTGCGAATTCGTTGCCAACATTCCCTGCCATGTCACCAGGGCCATCGTGCCAGTGACATTCACCGGGAGCGTGGCGGCCGCCGTTTTTTCCCCGCGGTCGCGGGCTGCAAAGCTGGTCGCCACTCCGCGCGAAGCCCTCCGGATCGACACACCCCTGTCTCTTGGGACTCCCGTGCCGATCCTGGCAAAGGCAGATCCTCAAGAGGCCGCCGATGCCTTTGTGCGAATGGCCACTCCGTTCAGCACAGCAGCCCCGCGGAACGCCATCGAGATGGCCGCCCTCCAACTCGCCGCCGCTCGCTCCAGGAGCATGAGGATCTGGACCGCGCACTCGTCGGTCCGGAAGTACCAGATGGATCGATTCGGCGAAATTCTCGTTCCGCTCTGTCTGGCGTGTCGCACCCTCCTGGTGCCGACGGGCAGCCGCAGCAAGACGCGCCGAGTGGCTCCCATCATGGTTGGAGGAGGCTCCCTCGTTTGCTCGGGGTGCAACTCGCGCTCCATCGCCAGAATCAACATGGCGGGCCTCGTGGCGCGCATCGACCGCGGTGGCAAAGAGGACGTCCTGTGCCCGTGCAGCGAGTGCGGCGTCCTTGGACCCATCGGAGGCGTCAGGGGACTGCTGCCGTACTGCGCCCGCCATGCGGCCGTCGAGGACATTGAACCCCAGGCGCACTGTGCCATTTGCCGCAGTCGCATACATGGGGACGGCGTCAAGTACGTCGAAGTCGCCTCAAAGCGGTACGAGTGCATCTGCTCGGCATGCCAAACAGTGTTTCCGGCGCGTGCTGCCCCGTCCCGCCCGATGCGCATCCACTGACCGTCTGCACAGGCGATGAGATGGACGGAGGCCGAATTCAGAGCGCTTCGTCGGTAGAGGAGCAGAGCGCGTCCCTCCGCACCTACGTCAAGGACGTTTGGACGTGCAAGGGCGTGGCCATCCAGGCGACCGGCCGTCGCTGCTTCACGGTGCGTCCCCCGCATCGCACCCCGCCCGCCCCGGCTGACTGTGGCAACAGGTGGCGCTGCCCCAGGTGACTTTAATCCGGAACCCGGCCCGACACCAGGCACCACTGACCCGCGCCGCAGGAGATGCAGAACTTTGACGAGTTCGTGGCCGGGATCCGCATCCGGGGCGGTGCCGTGGACCTGGCGCTCTCCACCGACAGCATGCGCTGCACCATCTGGTGCGCCAACGCCATGCCCAAGCGCGAGGGGCCCGCCGAGCCAGCCCCTGCCCCAGCAACCGGGACGCCCCTGATGGCCGTGGCCGCCGTCGGACTGGCCGGCGTAGCATTTGCGGCGGCACAGCTGCTGCACGTATAACCGAGCGGTTCCACTCATTACACCAGACCATGCGTTTTGCAGACGCGTCCCTGTGGGCGCTGGCCACCCTGGTGGTTGCCATCTTTTCCCTCTTTGATGCAGTCCGGACCCGCAGCTACGCAGACGCCTCGTTCGTCATGACGGCCTCGCTGCTGTACTTCAACGCCGTCTGGATCGGCACGACGTACCTCGGCATCGGGGCGACCTCCTCCGGGGGAATCCGAAACCTGAGATCCCTCCTCTTTGTTTCCATTTTTATTGGGCTCGTCTCGTGGTACAAAACCGATATCCGGCTGGCCATAACCTCTGTGGCCGGCCTCGTCCTTTCGTGGGCGTTTGGCGCGCGCTCGCCCCCAGTCCTCCTCATCGTGAGCCAGTCGGTCGGCGCTCTCGTTCGATGACACACCGCCTCAAGGGCACCCGCTTCATCGGCCCGGGCGGTGTGGACGCCGGCCCAGTCACGCCACTCGACCCCAAGCTCCGGGTACAGTACCACGTGCTCTACGAAAATTTGGGATCGTTCTGGGAAGTCAGCAAGGTCGAGTTCCATAAGGTGCTGTGGGCGGTCCGGGTCGATCGTCGCGGGGCCATCACGCACGTCGGGCCGTTTGTCTACGTCGACCGGCTGCAGAAGCGCGGACTCGCTCCCAAGTTCCCGGTGGCAATGTCCAGAGCGCTGGCATCCCCGATTCCAGCCAAGACCAAACGATCCGCATCGGGCAATCCGGGGTCCCAGGCGAAGCGCGCTCGGACCAGTGCTATCGACTGCTCCCACGGGGATCCAGGGGACCCCCCATGCGCCGCCTGCGAGAGTCGGCACTTTGGATTCCGGCCCGTCTCGGAAGTGCGCAGGTGGAGCGAGGCCGGGCGCATCTGCATCCAAGACCTCGACCGCGGCGTCCTGAACATCATTGGGTTCTTCAGGCTCGAGGCACTCGGACTCCCCACCGCCGGGCCGGGTGTCAGCCTCCGGGCATCGGCATTTCAGCTGCTGTCGCCAACTCAGCTCGCCCTCTCCGGAATCGATTCGGCCACGATAGCACACATCTCCGTCGCTTTTTGGACTTCCCGAAACAGCACCAACTTCAACCACCTTCAACAGGCGCTCCTCTGTCTCGGTCGCGTGCTGTCCGCCGAAACATGGAGGACGCTCATCACCACTGGGGTCGCAGAGGTGGCCCCAAGAGTGCTCCGCAACTTTCCAAAGGGCGTCTCGCTCGCGCCGCCCCAGGGCGCATCCCGCTTCAGCCTGGTGGGCATCGACACAGACCCCGAGCTCGGACCCTGCCCCCACGTGACCATCGTACTCCCAGACGTGCTCGCCACCATTAGGGCCCTCTCAAAGACGGTCGGCCGTGTCTTTGTGTCCATCGTCGAAAACGGTCACCAGGCGGTCATCTCCGGGCGCCCCCGCATCGCCTTTCCAAGCACGTACGTCCCAAAGCCCGATGCGCCAGACGACACCGACACTGTCATCGTCGGCGCCGAAACGCTCTCGTGGTCAACCCTGGCGCAGGTGCTCACAACGGCGCCCCCCGATGGCCGCATCGTCTTTGAGGGGTGCTACGTCGTTCCAGAGGCGCTCCGCAGCGGCCAGGTGCCCTTTCTCTATCTGCTCGCGTTTCTAGTCCGGCTCGACTGCAAATGCGCAGAGCCCGGAACACGGCACGCCATCTACGCCGGCCAGCCGCTGCGACCACCCGGAATCGAGCCGAAGCGGGCAGCCAGCCTGTTCAAACGCATCCGCAAGCTCAGACCAGACTTTGAAAGGGGTCTTCTGCAGGAGATTGATGGGCACCTGGCGGCGCTGAAGGCCGCGATGCCTCTTCTGAAGCGTGCAGTGGTTTCCGCATTTCCAGCAGCTCCGCCGTCGCAATCGGAGCCGGAAGTGTCCGAACCCCCGCCCGGGTGACGGCAATGGCGACCGCAGCGCCCGCAGCCAAATAGATTTGCGCATCGCCCGTACTCGGATTTCCCACCACCGTCGTCGCCAGCAGCACAATGGTGGCCACCTGCGCGCGTCAGTCGGGTGGCGGGCCGTGTTCCGGGAATGCACCGACCATCGCAACGTCCAGCAGAATGTCGCGAGCACAGTCGGACGCGGACGAGGGCAGCCGGCCCTGACAGAATTCCGTCGCCACCGGCGCCAGCGCCAGCAGCAGGCACAGCTCGGCAGTCACCATCGCCGCCAGGCTCCACCCCACATCCCCCACGGCCGCCCAGCCCAGCAGAAGGAGCATCGCCAGAGCCCACGCCCCCAGCACGACCCATCCGCTGACCGTGGCCATTGCACCACCATAAGAGGCTATGTCTTCCGTCGATATAGGCACCCCTGCCGATGCACATTTCGGGCCGGTGGTGCAACCCAGGCTCTCCCGGATTCGGCCTCGATGCCAAAGACGTCAATGGAGTCGCCTCTCGGCTCGTCGGTTCGTGTCCGCTTCCGCAATGGCCGCGCCGACCGCACTCACCGCGCCGACCGCAGGCAGGCCGCTCACCTACGAGCACACGGGCATCATCGAGGCCGCAGAGAATGCCCTCACCGCCACAGGGGACATCAGGGCGGCCGACGTCGAGGCCCGGCTCGCAGCCAACACGGGCGCAGCGGCGCCCATCGGAAAGGTGGTGGCGGCCGATCGGCACGGGCGGTATCCGCTCCCCGCACACGCACGCCCGTTAGAGCCCGTTCTGATCCCGCCCGGAAGGTTTGTGGCCGCAATCGACGAGGGACTGCCCATGACGGCCGAGGCGGTTCGACAGCGGTACTTCGCCGTCAGCCTCACTCATGTGGGCGCCTCGAAGGAGCCGCTCGAGCTCAGCCTCACGACAGACCCCGCACGGCGGGACGCATGGATCAAGGCGCACTATAAGGGCCAGTCGACGCGGCTGTCACAGCTCCAACAGCTCCTTAAGATGGCCGACGAATCCGCCCCTGCCCCCAGCCCCCTCGAGGCTGCGCTCGCCTCGATCACCGACCCCGAGCAGCGTGCTGCCATCGAGGCACAGCTTCGGGCGTACGAGAGCAAGTTTACGTCGCACGAGGACAAGATTGCCGAGCTGTCGAAGCACGCGAGTACGGACGAGGAGATTGTGAGGCAGCTTGCCGCCGGGCTCGTCGCGCAGTTCCAGGACCAGGCCGCCCCCCTCGGGCACGCCGACCCGGACCAGGTTGCCCCCCGCCCGCCTCGCATCCCCGACCCGGTTTAATGTGCCCGCAAATCCAGGTGATGAAGAGCCCTTTTGCGATGCGCCAGCTTCTCGAGGTGTGCAGCCGGGGCTTTGCCGACCGCCGGGCCGCCGCATCCGGCGCTGGGGCCGCCATGGAGGTGTCGACGCCCGCACCGGTCGCAGTGCCCGAGGTGCCCGCCATTGCCGAGTCGTCGACGTCCGCCGAGGAGCCCCCGACTAAACGGGCCCGCGGTCGCAATGGTGTCAGCTCGGAGGACGCCCTGCTCCGCGCCTTTCAGCGCCGCTTCGATTAACTTCACCACCACCACCGCCACACCCCCCCAAAGTAGCACAACGCCCCTCGTCGTGTAAATGAACTCTCACTACATCGCCGCTTGGGGAAAGAACTCGTCCAGCTCAGTACCCGTTGGTTTGGCGCCCTCCGGGAATGTAGCCAGTGCCGCGACAGCACCACCGTCGTTTTGCCTGTCAGCCTTGTTCTTGTTCGCATATTTGCTCAAGGCACTTTTGGTGTTTGCGATCCACCCCGCGTCGAATAATTCCTTGGCAGAATCACTGTTCAGGATCGTTTTGTACTCTTCAGTCTTCGGCTTCGCCACATCCTTGGTGAGATCTTTCATCGATTCCATAAGGAACAGAGGAATCCTGAACGCAAGCCTGCCCGCGGCCGAAGCTGTTGCCGTGCCCGCCGTGCTCTGATACACAACCTCTGGAGCCCTAGGGAAGAGAGAGGCAACCCCGCTTCGTTCTGCCCTTTCGCGGATCGCCTTCACGGATTCACCAAGTGCAACAGCTTCCGCATAACCAGCACTAAAGCTGGGCTCGGACCCAAGGGCCTCGAAGCGGGTAAGTTGCCTGCCGAGGAGTGTGGACATGGCTAAAAGCCTTGGCAAGTTCGTGACTTCAGCGTCCAGGATCAAACCTATCAGAGCCACCGTTCGGTTAAGCTCCTCTGCCAGTGGGAGTGCGTGTTTCGCAGCCATAATCTTTGCTCTCAGTTCGCCGAGGAGGGTGTTGGTTGCGTCAGTATCACTGTTCGTTGGATCGTTTGCTGCTTCGAACGCACTTGCAACTGGTGCCCCAAACCGCGCCGCGAGAGCAGCGTCCGGGCTCTCCTGGAGTTCCTTGATCAGACCCAAAACTTCGAGTGCAAGATCTCCACGGCCGGTCTGATATTTGGCCAGGGGGCCTTCGTCGGAAATCATTGTTGTCAGTACGCTGTCGAGGTCGGGATAAATACTCTTGAAATCCACATCGTTTTGTATAGTCGTTATTTCCGTTTTCCAACTGCCCGGGGCCGCACCCAGAGTCGCAGCAGCCGGAGTCGAAGGAACCGCAGTCTTAGGCGCCGCACCCCCACCCGCAGTCGCAGCAGCCGGAGTCGAAGGAACCGCAGTCGCCGCTTTCTGGACAGCAGCAGCAGCAGTCGCAGCCGCCACGTTCACAATGTGGTCGAGTTCGACCCTCGCGCCCGGGTAAAAGTAATCGGGTTCAGTTTCGTGCTTCTTGAGGCAGAGGGCGTACGGGTGGCGCGGGTTGGTCGTTTCGACCGGGGTCACCTTTTCGAATGGAAATGGGCGGCCGGACGGGCCATACGAGACGTCGGCGTTGGGGTCGCAGCGGTCGATGAACGAGTTGAGGGCGACGGGCGTGTACTCGTCCCGCTGGATAGTCACGACGCCCCGGGAGGCAATGACGCGGAAGATTCCATCCCCGTCAGGCGGAACGGCGGATTTATTCACCAGTTGCAGGTAGCTCTTGTTGCGTTCGTCGTATGGGCCAGCCTCCGGGACGGGCTCAAAGGTGTAGATGCAGCCCGGGTGGAGCGGCACTTTGGCCTGGAGGCCGTTGGCGACCTTGACGAAAAAAGTCTGGGACAACATGGCCGTGTCCGTTTGTGCATTCCCCCTGGCAAAGTGTATATATGCCGCGATATCTAGAGGCACTCGGGCATGGCAGCCATCCTTGCGGCCGCGGCCGTTGCGGTCGACACTCAGCCGGGGCAGGCGTTGTACCTCGGACCCATGGTCAACCTCACTCTGAATGACGAAACGTGTCCTCCGATCGGCGACGGCGACGTCCTGATGCTGGACGAGGGCCTCATCGAGGAACAGCCGCGCGGCGACTATCTCGTCATCCCAAACGAGTGCGACACGAGCGGCTACTTCAGCGATCACTATCTCGACGCCAATATTGATTCGTGGCGGTGGCAGACGCAGGCGCTTGATCGGATTGCGTGCAACTGTCGGAACGATTACCCGGCGTGGCTGACGCTGCGGGGTCCCGATGTTTCCAATCAGGGCATCTGCGACTCGTACGAGACGGCGTACGGATGGCTGTACGGCGAACCCTCCGAGACGATCAAGTGGATGACGGTCCCGCCGCAGTACAACATCTCCATTCCCAACGGCTACAGCGGCCAGCAGTTTCAGAACCCCGACCCAAACTCCAAACGCAAAACGCTCATCTGCAACTCGACCAACATCATTCAAAAGGCCAACCAGTGCGTCCCGCGCCGCCGTGGTTCTCCTGACACGCCGCTGACTCTGCCGCAGATGCTTCCACAACAGCGAGTACGAGGAAATGCTGATCCCGATCAACCAGGGCATCCTGAACGAGACCGAGGCGCAGTGCCGGAACGAGTCCGAAGCCAACTACGACTTTCAGATCGACTGCTGCGTCAACGCCACCATCGAGGGCGAAGATCCCGCCTGGTTTGTCAGACGGGACATTTTCTTTGCGGTGCCACCCTCTTTATTTTTTGTGAACCCGGCCCAGCCTTTTCTGACTGCCGCTTTTAGGCGGGATGCGAGTCGACGACGCGGGCGCTGAACAATGGGGATGGGCGGTGAGTGTGTCGGGCCGTGTTCCTCTGCCGGCAGCCTGACGGCCCGCAGGTTCCACACGGGCGCCGAGCAGGGCTGGACCCGCGGCATGTTTTCCAAACTGGGCACCACGTCGACGCTCAACATTACCGAAACCATCAAGGCCCTCGTGGTGCCGAAGGCCTATGCCCCAGACAGTACACGGTCATCCGAAGACGGCCCGGGCTTCAATGGAGTCTGCATCCCCGACGACGCCGATCTGCCTTCCTCGCTGAACTACGAGCCGTATTCCCAGAAGACGGCGACGCCGGGCAGCAATACGGGTACCGAGCTCCACACCACGAGCATGGTGCCGCGCCGTCTGCGCACCTTTGGCGCCGGTTCCGCGCCGAACCCGCTGCACGGAAGTCCAAAGGCCGTCAAGCGATGGGCGCTGCATTTTCTCATCGGGTTCAACGAGACGCTGGCCGACACGCCTCCTCTGGGGACCTACTTCAATCCCGTTCACTATGCGCGCCAGTTTATTCAGGTGCGTGTGCGTCCCTGCGCCACCGTCCGCCGCCGTCTCATTCGCCTCAGGTCAACCCCGACGGACGCGTGTACGAGAGCGGCACCCACAATCTCACCGACAACCTGCACATGCTGCCGTGGGTTCGGAACTATGCCTCCAGCCGCCGCGGCGTCAGTCCGGGCATTCTGTACAACGTGACCAAGGGGGCGTACATCGTCTCTGAGGGCCCTCCGGCATACAAGCTCGACGACTACTTCCGCATCTGTCCCAAGGCGAGCCGCCGCGCCACGGTCGCTGTGCCCCGCCATCTGACGGCACCGCAGGATTACTCTGAGGGCGCTGGGCACCCGCTGGTACAATCCTACCGCGCCGCCGTTCCGCCTGCAGTGGTCTGAGCCCGCCCGCAGGCATCGTACCAGTTTTTCGTGCAGCCGGGCACCGACGACTACTACTGGGAGCGGAATGACGAGGACGTGCTGGGGGACAAGGGGTTTGTGAAAAAGCTTTACCCGAAGGGCCCTTCGGACGCCAAGAACCAGTTTGCCCCCGACACTTCGACGCAGTACAACTGCGCCATCGAGGCGATTGACGGGCTTCCCTCGGGGTCGCCCTTTTGGAAGGCGCCGCCGCTCGAGACCAAAGGATGGGGATCGTTTGGCAAGGACCTCAACTTTCTGATCAACTGCACGTCGCTCACAGGAGGTGCGCCGCCGAATGACATGGTCGACTGGCCAAGCATCATCAAGGAGCTGGGCGGGTACAACAATGTGCCGACGGCCGGGAAGGTTGGCACCGAATCCGTGGCGGGCCGTGTGCCGATTCCACGCCAATCTCACGCGCCCGCAGGTGACGCCGCAGGTCCTCATCAACCAGAACAATACACTGACGGCCAACAATGTTTTCGAAGTCGTAACCAACGGAAGTGCTGCCGTGTTCTTTGTCACCTTTGGGGACGAGTCGACATCGAGCGAACAGAGCCCGCCGCCGATGACGAGGGCGACGTATACAAAGTGCTCCAACGCCGGTGCGTCGCAGGGCCCTCGGTCCCGAGGCTTTCTGATTCCCATCGAGACGCTCTTTGCGACGACTCTGACCAAGGGAGGGGGCCCCGAAATCAAACTGGCGCTTGCGTCCGGGCAGGGCGCTCGATCGGACGCCGCCGGCAGCATTGTGGCCGCCGTTGCTGCCGAGTATGGGTTTGTCGGGTCTGTGCACCCGGACCAGATGTACGGGGCTGCCTATGCCGTTCTGGGCATTGACGATTTTGTGGCGCACAACCACGCGGGCGCCGGCACCCTTTTCCCCGATCAGGCCGTGCTGGGCTCGCGACCGCGCATCGACGACCTTGTGGGCAACATGGACACGGAGGACACGGACATCCGAAAGTCGATGACGGGGTCATGCGGGCAGATCAACGACATGCCGGCGCCCGGCACCAGAACGGGGTTTCTGGCAGAAGGCGGAAAGGCGAGCAACCGCCGTGTTCAGCGGCACGGCGTGTGGAGACCCCAGTTTTGCTGCCGACGGGTCGTTCGGGAAGGATCAGTGGAACCATCTGGACTCTGTATTCTACCACCAGTTTGTGAATCAGTACAACCTCCCAGGCTTCCAGATGAGCCTGGCTGGCGGCGACGACGATATCAGCACGAAGATTCCGCGCCCGCCAAACGCCGTTCCCGAGCCGACCGCCTACAATTCGCAACTTAACGCCGAGAACGACTGCTGGGCCCACCTGAGCGTCGGGGGCTGCGGAAACAACGGCGCGTGGAGCGCCCTCCCCGACTGCGCCCGTGACTCATTTGGGTCTCCAGGGGGCGATTTCCACTGCTTTGGGGGCGCAGACGGCGGCAACTACGTCGCCGACAACCCGGCGTGTGATCCGCGACAGTACGGAATAGACCTAAATGGAGGCCAGAAGGGGTGCACCAATGCGCGGGCGCGCTTCAAGGCATCTTCGGACTACTCGGTGAGCCCTTCGTCTGGGTCTGCGGATGGCGGTGCTGACTGCAGCGGCGCAGGTGTGGCCCTTTGTGGGCACTGGAGACGTCAACTACTCAATCTCTGGGACTGCGTATGGAACGGCAGTGCCAACCGGGCTCTTTGTGAGCAACAGGTTCAACGTGGAGTACCTGCAAAGGGAGGACAGGTTCGCGGAATCTACCGACAATGATGCCACCGGTTCGGAGCCAATACCGACGCTGAATGAATTCCTGGCTGTGGCCGCAAAGCGGGGCGCGTCCAACCCGTACGCCGTCATCAAACAGCTGTACCCCCACATGGTCTTTCCAAACGACGATGGCAAGTACGCCACCAACCTGTCGTCCATGAACGCCTTTGAGAGCTGCCAGTGCTTTGCGGGCCCCCTCAACAGCGACGGGCTGCCAAACTATCAGGCGTACAGCGACTACAGTGGCGGCGATGCGTTGGCGAAGAGCGATGGGGATCGCGTCACCTGGGGATGCACTGCTCAGGGCCCCGGGGGTTCGGCGGTCATGGGGAACGCCCCAGACCACGAACGGTGTGCCCCGAAGCGCCAGGGCGGCCATACGACGTTATGGCGGTGCTCTGGGCGAAAGGGCGGTGGCCACAGCTGCTACACGACCCGTCGCCCACAGACTCCCGGGCCCTTTCCGCGGAACGCAAACTGGGCCGATGCAGACATTCTGCGGCAGGGAACCTCAACGCCACCGAGCATTTCCGACGACGACATTGTTGCCAAGTTCGGCGGGAGTGGTGTCAAGCCCCGATGGTGGACAAAGGCGCTCGACGGTCTCCCCGCCGTCCGGGCCGGCGTCCTGGCGCTCATTGACGAATCCATCTGGAAGAACCCGGAGAAATGGCTGTCGACCAAAACGGCGTTCAAGAAGCGCCTGTACCGTGTGTCCAACCCGGACATGACTGAATTCGGGTACGCGGATCTCGAGGCGTTTCTGGATGTCGGCATCCTGGACATTGGCGATGCCGAGGATACCATGTTCGTCGTCCCCAATCGCGCGGACGAGCAAGCCCTGTACGTGAGGACCGAAACCCGAGACCTCTGCAACGATTTCGGCCGCACGGGCGATAACAACACGGACTGGGCGGCGCACACGCTGACGGACGACCTCTTCAGGGCCGTGACGACCGGAACGCCCGTCGAGTACGCAACCGAGGACCCTGCGGCCTACTGGAACATGACGGGCGATGTCGCAGTCTGCGCTGGAAATCTGCACGGCATGCCCAGCAACATGCCCGGTGCGCGCCAAAGCCCAGCCCCCTCTGCGTCCCGTTCGCTGACGGCTCCGCAGGCGTGTGCGGCCCCATTCCTGCACTCGAGGCGGCGTCGGCTGCGAGCCGGAATCTCAACGATGTGCCGTGTTCCCGCACCGGCATCGAGCTCCCCGTGTGCGGCAATCCCAGTTTCAATACGCACGATAGGACGATGCGGCCCATCCTGGAGGGGTCCCAGTACGCGCACTACTGCAGTCCCACGTCAGGGATCGAGGGGTACGTCAATAGGAGCGTCGGCACCAGTCCCACGCTGCTGCAGTGTTTTGACGACGTTCTGGTACGCGGGTCTCGCAGCGTCCGCGCGGCGCCTTCTGACCCCATTGCCGCAGACGCCCTCGGACCGCGCGCAGTTTTGCTTTGGCGGTGGGTACGCCGGACTTAGGGGACTCCAGATGCCAAAGACGCGCCCTGCATCCCGCGTGTGCGACTCGACCACCGTCAACGCCGAGGGCAGCAGCGGCACCAGCACGTGCCTCGCGTTTGCGGGAGACCCCATTTGGACGGTGCAAAAGGTGCTCGATCAGGGCGATTTGACCTTTCCGGACGCCAGCGGGTACGGCGTGATTGTCGTTCCGGTGCGGCACACGCAGCGCGCCTTAACATGCCGGGCACTGACGGCGCGCCCAGGTCAATTACAGCATTGTGCGCCGGCTGCCCATGACGCTGGCGTACGAGGACGTGACGGTCGCCAATCGGTTTCAGGGCTCCCAGGCGTCCGAGGTGCACGTCACGCGGCTCCCGGATGGGTTTCCGTTCAAGACTGTGCCGACAAAGCTTGTGAACCAAAAGTCCGTCCTCAAGACCGCCATGTGCGGCGCCGACTTTAAGAACATGAACGCCCCCCAATCGTCGGATCCCCTGGAACGGCTTGCCAAGGTGATTGAGGCGCTGTTGGCCACGGACGGGTTCTGCACCGTCAGTCCCACCGAGAGCGTGCCGTGCCGCGGGGGGTACTGTGTGCCCTTTCTCGAGTCGCAGGGGTCGGTGGTCCACACCTCGTGCGTGACCGAGGCTGAGATGTTTCCCCCGATTGCGGATACGGCGATCGAGGTGAAGCGGGGCAACGTGACGCTCAATCCATCGACGGCGTTTCAGAGGCCACTGTACTTTGGGGGCGTCGGGGGCAACACTCCGACATCGTGCGTCCGGGTCACGGTGGGCGGTGCCGCGTTCAGAATGAGCGACGTTGTCTTTGATCAGACGGGGTGCGAGAGCCTGGCCGTGGCCGACCGCATCCCGGTTCTGTACGGCGGCAACAGCGCGGCGGGATCGTACATCTCGGGCATCTCGGTCCTCGGAAAGCCCGCTCCGGCCGTGACGTACCTCGGCAATGCGGCCGATGGCGATGCTCCGTACCTGGTCATGTCCGAACCCGACACCGCCAGCGCATACCTCGGCGACGTGGGGTTTGTGTTTAAGGTGCCGGACGATCCCTCCGAGCCCATTGGACTGGTTGCATCGATGGCCCGCACCATCGGAACGCAGCGGATTGAGCAGTGCGCCCGGAGCGACTGTTCCACCATCCGAACCCGGTCAGCGTCCGATCGGTGCGCCGAAGCGGCAGTGTGCTCCCAGCGGGGCTGTCCGTGGGACCTCAAGGGCCCGGGGTGCACGGACGACCCCGACGGGCCGTGTTTTCCCTTTTGCACCGTGGTGCTGACCAAGTGGGGAATCGGGTGTGCCAGGGGGTTCTCAAACGCAACCTTCCGGTACGCCATTGCGGCCGATACCGAGACGCAGCACGTGCCACAGACCGGCGCCACGTACTCGGGCATTTCGATAGTGTCCGTGGCCGTGACGCCCGACACCCAGAGCTGCATCCTCAGCCGACCGCCGCTGCGCAACGAGACGTGCGCCCCCGACGATCCAAATCAGCAGTGGCTCATTGACGAGTCTTCCGGCGTTTCCCGGCTGCATCCAGTCCATCGGCCCTTTACGTGCATGATGATGTGGGGCGACCCCGACATTACCATCTCGGACGAATACGACAACGCCACCATCGGGTTCTTTCCGTGTCCGCCGTGCGACGTGGGCGTCGAAGAGACGGTCGATGTGTGCGACGGGACTGCCCCCACGTACGAAGAGGCCGTGTGGTACGATACGCCCCCATACGAGACGCTGCCGATTCCAGTCTCGTACGACGACCACATCGTCGTGGCCGCCTTCCCCAACGGCAGCTGCCTGCTTCATTCGGGAGACGTGTGGGCCGACTGCCGCACCGAGTGCATCCGGGACGTTCCGGCCGAGATGTGCAACGGGACGGACGTGAAACCGGCCGGGGGACTGCTGCAGGCGTGCCGGCACGACGGATCTGTGGCCGCCATTGTCCGCCGGCAGTGCACCACGGGCGGCCCGATTGTACAGCCGCCGTCCGGATCGGGCGCCAGCGCCTCGTGCTTCCAGGGCTACTATCACATCTCGGCACACGGCCGCGGATACGTGTCGGGCGCGGCGACCATCAACGGCGTTTCCGTCACCATCTTCACATCGCAGGCCGTCATACAGCCCTACGACGAGTCTGCGGCCGTTGTGGGCGTCGGCGTGGACGTCTTTAACATTTCGGCAGTCACGGCCCTCTTTGGGCAAGCGTTCGAGCGCAATCTGTATCCGAGCAACAAGAGCACCGCCATCTACCTGGTGGCCGCCGTGGTGGCCTTTGCCCTCGGCATCATCATGCTCGTGATGGCCATGGTCAAACTCGCAAAGTCAAAGCAGGACTAGTGCCAATGCAATCCCGCTACATTACCGGCGCTCGAGGCACCGCCTACCCAAAGAGGAACCACGCCAGTGCGAGTACTCCGGCCGAGACTGCGAAAAACTCGAATGCCGTGTACATGAGGTCCTTGGAGGCTCCGGTGTCGGTGACGCCCTCGTAAAAGCGCGTCTCGTACGCCCGGCCAAAGAGCCCGCCCGTGTACCGGTCCACGGAAAACACGGTGCCCGCATCGCCCGTTGGGGCCTTGGCGTCCTGGTACACGGCAATGGTTTCCGACCCATTGGCCACCCACTCGTCCTCGCAGGCGGCGACTGCAACAAGCGAGTTTACGGCACTCAGGCCGGCGCACCGCACGCTGAGCCGATCCACGGGGGGGATGATGACGGCGTACGCGCCCCGGACGTTGACGAGCTCGAGGCCGACGCCCACCAGTGGTCCGAATTCACCGACGCGCACGTTCTCGATGTGCACATTGGGCCCCGTCACCTGCGGTGGATCAGTACCGCGGCTGTACGGGTGCGGCGTGTGCGCGGAACTGCCGTCATGTTCTGCACGGTACACTTGTTCGTTCCGATGAGCCACGAGCCCGTCGCCAGCGTCACGTTCACCATGGCTCCGTCGCACCAGTACTCTTTTGACCCAAGCGTATCCGTGACCGAATCTCCGTCGCCTGTGGGCCCGTCGGTCAGCACGAGGCGCACAGTCCCGAGTCCGCGTGCCCACCGTATGTGATGCCGGTCGATGCGTTTGCGACCGTTATGGCCACAAAGCTGTCGGGTGCCACGGCCACAATGTCGGTCGTGTCGACGCATCCGCGCCCCCCGGGGACTGCAGGCGGCCTGCACGTTCCATCCCAGAAGCAGACGCTGGTGGCAAGGCTGACGACGATTGTACCGACCCCCGGACTCACCGAAGTTGTGCATTCGGGAAACCGCATGTTCCTGCATTCCTAGTAGAATCGACGCATATATCATCACAACCTGTCTGCCGATGGACTCGGGCACAGACTCGGACAGTTCGGCCGGGATGGTCGCGCCGTCTGGATGGCAGGATCTTGTCCAGATCGCGCCCGGGGTACACGCGGCCACCGGGCGGGACGGCAGAAGGGTGGTCATCAAGGCGTTTTTGCCCGATCACGACTACCGAGATGCAAACCTGGCGGCCGCGGGCATTGGGGCGCTACTCTTGCCGGACCAGGGCAAATTCGATCCGAACACAGTTGTGCCAAATCTAGTCTTTACGGGCAGGGAACCTCGCCAGTACCCTCCCTGCAAAAGGCTCGGCACCAGCGGACTCGTGTACTGCGATGCCGAGCTGACTGACGAAGGAGTTGCACTTCCAAACACTCGGAGGCGATCCGTCGTCGACGACGATACTGGCACGGAGTACGTCCCCAAAGCAATTCGCGTGCTCCCACTGCACACCCGTGACATTTCAGTCATCTCAGAGTGCCTGGAACAGTGCCGACTGCTCAAGCCGGGGAGCGAGGATGTCACGATTGTTTTTGAGTGGCTGTGCGACCTGGCCGAGACGCTCTCCGATTATGGGGTGCATCTGACCGACCTCAAGGCGGACAACATGGTCTGCACTCGGCCGGCGGGGAAGCTGCAGCCAAAGCTGATTGACTGGGATCAGGTTGTGCACTATGGCATTGGCGGGGACTACAGGCGCGAGGAGCCGCGTTCGTGCACCACCTTCTTCAACTACGTGCACCTGATGCTGGCGAATGACCCCGACCGGCTCCACACGCTGCTAGAGTGCGGGGCGGCGCGGACGGTGTACGAGGCGGGACTCGCGACGCTCAAGTTAGTATTCGACCCATCGGGCCGCGCCTCTCCGGAACACCCGCCGGTGGCCAAGGCATACCTGCCCCTCGAGGCGCTGACGACTGCCAACATTGCCATGTGCGACCCTCGGCCGCCCACCGTCCGGCCTGCGCTGACCGCCGACCGCAGGTACGCGATACAGTACGGATGGAACCTGCCGCCCGAATTTGGAAACCTCGACATGGAGTACACGTGGGCGTGGGTCGCAGTAGATCCGACGTTTGCAGCTGCACCCATGGCGCTATAAGGATTAGACACGCCAGTGCCAACCGCGCGCCCTCTATGGATGATGCAACAGAGTGCAATCTGCTGTGCAGAGCGCTTGCGCGATGGGCGTGGGTCACAGTAGATCCGACGTTTGCAGCTGCACCCATGGCGCTATAAGGATTAGACACGCCAGTGCCAACCGCGCACCCTCTGTGAAACAGGGCAGAAGCATCCCCGCTTTCAGATGGAAAAGAAGACGTACATCATCTCATGGAACGCCATCGCGGCGGCGATCCACTTTGGCGTCGCAGGATTCGTAATCTCGGAGGTCGCCGGCGGCGCTTTCCGGGTGCCAGTGCATCCGCTGACGCTCGCTCCAGGTGTACCAGCATCCGTGGGAGGCCCCCTTTGTCGTCCAGTATTCCCAGTGGAATCAGACGGGCGATGAGCGGTGCTCGGCCGAATCCCAGTGCCTCATCGCGCAAGCCTCGGTGCGCAAAACGCGTCTGCCAGGGCGCGCCCGTCCTGACTGGACCACTTCCGCAGATTGACTGGGGCACGGCCAATGTCGGCATGATCGTGGGTCGGATGCCCTGCCGCCAGCCCGCCCGCCCTGACGCGCTGCAGGTGCCATTCTTCAGCGTCATCTCCGGGGCCCATCATGCCGCCGTCGCCGTGTGGGTCGGTTGGGAGGGGGTCGATGCCTACCTCAAAATGGCCAAACGGGGCAACTGGCTGCGGGCAGTTGACTATGCACTCTCGTCGTCCCTGATGCTCGTCGTCACATCCATCCTGTTTCGGTCGCCGCCCGACGTGCCAACCCTGATGCTCGTGGCTGCAGTCCAGAGCGCCATCATCCTCATCGGGTACCTCCTCGAACGACTCCAGTACCGCCAGACCACTACGGAGGAAAGGCAACCGCTTTTATCGGGCCAGGGAGACGACATCTCTACAGTGGACACTGCTGCGATTCAAGGCGATTTGACCGCGGATACGACGTCCGGGAAGCAGGCCTTTGGCGTGTGGATCCCGTTTGCGGCGTCGATGCTGATTTACGCTTTGGTGTGGACCAGCCTCCTGATCCCTTTTCACTACGCGGTGGAAGATGCGCCGACGGCGGTGGTGATTTTCATTGCGAGTCTTGCGGCACCCGGTGCGCGGCGAGGTCTGACTGTGGCCGCTGCAGGTCTACCTGGTGGCGACGTTCACGCTCTTCCCGATCGTGTTTGTGTTTGGGGCGCCGGGACTGGGTCGCGAGACGGGCTTTCTGATTCTGAGCATGCTTGCCAAGGTGGGCAGTCCTGTGGCGGCACTGCGGCGACATTGCACGCTGACCGCGGCGCCCAGGTTCCGCTTCTGATGCTCTTTTACTTTGGGATTGTGGCGCGGTCGGGGACGGTTGTGTTCGAACGGCTGGAGGGTGCATTCAACACGACCGGCTCGTCCTCGTCCGCCAGCGACACCGAACTGTACATCGCGTTCGGCGCCTCTATTGCCGTCGTGACCATCGTGGCCATCCTGATGTGGGGGACCAGGCCGAACCGAAAGTAGCCAACGACACCCTAACCACGACACTGGTTGCGCACGATGTTCGCATTGCCACGACCGCCGAGTCGAGGGCAGAGGCGCGCTCGTTTGGGCGGCGTAGCAGTAAAGGTACATCCACGGCCGGTGGCGCCCTGTGCCGACTCTACCGCACCAGCACTCCTGCGTCCTCGAGCATCCGCTGAAACTCGTGCGGGTACGGGATCTGCGTCATGCCCTGGAGTTCGTCGACCAGACGGCACGCGGGGGCCACTCGGCGGATCACCTCTGCACAGTCGGCTCCCAAGGGATACGGCCCAAGGCTGTACGAGCACGGCTTTGCGCTGCCGCACGCCACGCAGATTGCCTTGCACGCGTAGGGCGCCTGCTCGACAGTGTACTCTGCAACCATGCGCCGCAGCTCCTCGACTTGTTCCGGAGTCTTGGGCGGACCTCGGTGCAGCGGACCGTCCAACTGCGCCCGGCATACGGCGGGCACCGCTTCGGCAATGCCGTGTTCTCGCACGGCCTCAAGGTACTCGGCCCAGTGCGGGCTCAATCTCAGCACCGTGAGCGACGAACTACCGTCGACCATAGTCTCCCAGTTCAGCCCCACAATCATCCGCCAGAGCAGCGCTGCGGCGCGACGGTCCAACGCAGTCGCCGTTTCCAGCGAGACGTGCGTGTTGGTGACCAAAAAGCCGTTCCTCCGCTCGTCCGGCCGGCCCGCGGTGGGCTCGAGGAGCAGGCCCGCCCCAGGGGACAACCCAGACGGCTCCCTGATGACCAGCGCAAAGCTCGCCGAGATCTTGCCCGCGTCGCCATCCTGCACGGGCACGCACACCATGTGCCCAGCCTTGGTATCCTCAAACTCGGGAGCGTCCGCTTCGCCCCCAGGCTCGGTCCTGGCCATCGTCTCGGCGCTGCACACTGACGAACCCGTGTCGGTGTCGGTCGAAACGCCGCCCTCGTCCTCGGAGCTGGACGTCTCCGATTCAGACTCTGACGATTCAGGCTCTGACGAGTCGCACCGCTTGAACTTCCGGCGTCCATCGCCGCTCTTGGCCTTCCTCTTGAGCGTCCGGCGGCGCTGTTCACAGAGTGGCGGCATGCAGAATTGTGACCCGGTTCGATTTCTGGGTTCACGATGCGGATTCGCGGTCTTCTGCAAACCGGGCACAGCAGCCCGATCGTCCGGTCCCGCCCTAAGGTCGGCGCAATCCTGGCGAATGTCCAAAACCGGCCCAGATGTCAAATCTGGAATTCGAACCCGCCACAATTTCAGTCTGCCATGGAAGTAACCCCGCAGATGCTGTTCGAGGAGTCTGGCCTTGACGAGGGACAGCACGGCCCCCTGCTGCCGGCGCGGTGCAAGAGGAGCGCTTCCGAGTTCGATGCCGAGGCCGAACCCGAAGGGGGTGCTGCTGCCGAGGTCGGGACCGACGTGTACACGAACCGGGTCATCGCCGAGGTCGAGACGGACTCTCCAGAGACGACGCTTGACCGGCGAATGGAGCAGCTTGCCGCTGCCGACGCGCAGCACGCAGCAGAGGCACACAAGAATCTTGACGAAGAGCACACGGAGCGGAGGAGGGCCGCTCATAAGGGACTGGACAAGGACCTGCTGGTGATTGCGCAGAGTCCTGGGCCGGAGATGAGCGGCAGGCTGCAGAAGCGGATCCGGGAGGCTGACGAAGAGGAGCGAGAGGACGATCGGAAGCTGGCCATCGGAAAGGCCGCCATTGCCCATGCGCAGGGACGGATGCCGGATTGGCCCACCGTGGCGAACCTTTTGCGCTGCCCCGTGCTCATGCAGAACACGGCGGATCCGGTCAGGCTCACATGCGGGCATACGGTGGACAGGGGCGTCGCTCGAGAGCTGTACGCCGCGTCGGAGGGGGTCTTTCCGTGCCCCGTCTGCAGGACGCCGAACAAAAGGCCAATCGCAAAGACGGGCGCCCGGAGGGATCCGCTGCTCGCGAGGCTGGTACGGGCGCTGGTGGGGAATGCGGTGTAGACGCGCAGTGTAAAGGTTTGCTCGGGCGCCGCCGGGCAGGGTTCGTCGGCAGATGGCTCGACACTGGCACCAAGAATTATTTTATTCGATTCGTTGGCAGATGGCTCGACACTTGCACCAATCGGGCTGGCGCCACGGTATAATCAGTCCGTCTCTACGACGGCGGTGATGCCGGGCCCGACTGTAAAGAGCTCGCGCCTGGTGGCACGCTGGGCGGCGACGAGGAAGTGCGTCTTCCGGATGCTTCCGTTTCCGACGACGTGAACGCCTGCTGGGGCCGTCATGCCCTGAGCCATGTCGATGGTGAAGCCGCCTGTGGGAGTTTAGCGGGCGCGCGCCCACATCCGCGCGGGCCTGGAAATACCGTGCCGGATGGGAACCACAAAGTGGCCTTCGAGCTCGAGGGGCTGCAGCGACACCTCTTCGCCAGTGCTGAGGATCGTGACGACGACGATGGCGTTTTCACCCATGACGACCGAGTCGGCCTCGATCTCTTCGCCGTCCTCGGAGATGACGCGCTCAAATCGGATGTCAGTCCCGTTGGTGAGCAGCGTCCCCCTTTCGGTGGCCCTGGCCTTGGTGTCAATGTCGACGCAGCCGTAGACGAGCCAGCCCTTGGTGTGGCCGCCCACAAAGCGCCCATCTTCGGCGTCCTTGCCGCGCTCCTTGGGGATGGTTTCGGGGTCGCTGGGGAGCAGCAGGATGCCCTCTCTGTCATTCTCGCGGAACTGCCGCACTGCTTCCCGCACATCCTCCCTGATCTGCCCGAGGATCAGAGCCCCCTCTGGCGGAACGGCAGCCCGACGCTGCCGGACAAGCTGATCCGCCAGCCCGCCCGGGATTTGCCATTCCTGGAGCTCGCTGAGGACGCGCTTCCAGTCGGGGTCCGTGTACCGCCGCGACTCTTTCAGCTCGATCGGGGGCGCCCTGCGCAGCAGAGGATGCGTGGATGCGGGCTTTCCACCCCTCGGCTTGATCTGGCCCTCGTCGCCCACAAACAGGACGCGGACGCCGCCAAACGGCATCGACCTCGCCCGAAAGGTGCACCTCAGGATGGCATCCAGCTTGGCAATCTCGGCCGATGTCCACAGGCCAAACTCTTCGACGACAAGGATCTTTGGCGTCCCGGCGGGCGTATTGTACCACGGCTTTGATTTGGCAGTGCCGAGGGGAACCTTTGCCCACCATTTGGCGTCGATGGCGATCTTGGCCCACACGACGGCTTCTGGTGGGTAGCTGCCCCGCGGAACGGCGAGCCCGGCAATCGTCTGCCGGTGCTGCCCCAGCGACTTGTGGCTGATGGCAGTCACCATCACGCGGCAGCCGGCGTTTACCCAGCATCTGAGGACGTCTGCCACGACGACGGACTTGCCAGTTCCGGCTTTCCCTATGAGCAGCACAACGCGGTGCGCCTCGAATAAGTCGCCGATCTGATCCGCTGCGGCCCTTTGCTCGCCCGACAGCACGGGGGGAGCCTGCGGAGTGGATTCGCGCCCGTCCATGTGCTCTGGCGGGGGAGACGCTTCAGCCGACGCGGGAAATTCTGGGCCCTCTGGATGTGAAAACTGCCAGGTAGCAGGCTTTTGATTTCAGAAACTGTGCATACATGCGGGCCTGCAAAAGTGTCAGAACTGCAGAGGCGCCGCGGCCGTCGTTTAGGGCACCTGCGCTGCCCCCGTCTTTGGAGTGTCCTTCTTGACCTCGACGACGACCGAGTGCCCGGGCACGGCGATTAGCAGGTCTGCCCGCCCGGTTCCACAATGGACGGGTCCATCAGCGCCGATCGGGGTGTACATGATGGGACAGGGCGCCTCGCGGGTCACCGAGACTCCGGGGAGCATGTGGCGGACCTCGGCGGCAAGGGCGGTGGAGATCCACTCTTCCCGGCAGGGGTAATCCTTGAAGGCGCGGGCGACGCGCCAGGCGCTGGCCTTGACGGCCCACTCGACGCGGGCAATCCACGCATCAGTTCCTTCGTGCCCGCCCCGACCGAGTCCTGCCGCCGCCATGGTCGCTTCGTCGTGCAGGAGGAACCCCCGGGTCATTATAATGTCGACGACGGGGTTGGCGCCCCAAACAACGACGCCGAGAGCCGCCCGACCAGTCCGTTGGATGCGCCGTTTCTGGGCCAAATCGAAATGGCGATTGTCGACCGTGTCACCAAACTCTCGGGCGATCCAATGGCCGATCTGTTCGCGGAGAAATCGGTGGCGGCATCGGTCCAGTCGGTCGTCCGGCAGTCGACTACGGCCGCAGGCACGCTGCGGAGGAACCCAAACATCACGTACGGGCAGGGCACCCTGACCAGGCTTTGCCACGGCGTCCCGATGGTGACGGTGGGCGTCGAGGCAGTGGCGTCTGGGCACAAGTATGGCGGTCCGACGGTCGTCGTCCAGTGCAACGCCGACGGCATGAAATCGGGCGTGACGGCTGCCCGGATTGTCGAGTCGGCAGGAATCAACTTTGGTGGCTGGGTGTGCGTCGTGTGGTGTCCGCCGCATCGCCGTGCAGCAGTCCTCGCTGCGCCGGTGGGGTCGGGGGACGAGCTCTACTACCTCGTGTGCCTCTGCAACATGGCCGCCAACGGAGCCATCTCGGTCGGCGCCAACGTCGAGGCCGCCATGACATCGGTCGCAGGCCACGGGGGGCCCACCGGCATTCATCCCGTCTACGGAAGGCAGGATTCCCCATTCTACAAGTGGTACCGGACGCTGACTCCGCGCCCCAATGGCTGGAGGACGTCGGCCGGCGCCCGCATCACCGTCGTCGGAGGATCTCCCGAGTAACTGCGCCCAACCAGGTCGCCAATGGGCAGCCGCGCGAGTAACAGAAAGCATGGAAAGCACCTTCGGGGAACGCAGACGGAGAGCTGTTCTGCTTCCATGGAAAGCTGCGGAAAGCAGCCCTCGGCCAGCCATGGCGAATAAAACTGTGGCCTGCGAGAATGTACAGTGTGCGCACTAGGCTCTCTGGGGTCCGCTAGATGTTGATGCGCCAGCGGGCCCTCTTCCGGAACATGCGGTACCTGGCCGACACCCGCATGAGGTACCGCTGGCCGGGCGTGACGTCCTCGGGCTCTGAGAAGCGAACGTCGCCAGTCCAGTGGGGCGGAATGGCTGCGGCGGATGCACGGATATCGGCGTCGTATGATGCGGCGCGAATCTCAAAGATGACGAGCCCGCCCGCCGGCGTCGCATTGCAGTACGGCTGCGCCAGGTGCCAGTGGCCCGCCTGCACCACACACGGAGTCGGTCCCATTGCCGTTGTCCCCCGCCACGCCGCCCGAAATACCCGCCCGACCCAGGGAACCCGTTTCAGTTGCTCCAGCCAAAGGTGCCGCCGCAGGCCCCGGCCGTGGGCGACATTCGGGAGGCGGAATAAGTCGGAGTTAATCCGTCCAACACGAAAAAGTAACGCCCGATCCGCCGACCGCATGGCGGGATTTGCGCGGACTGATCCCGAGTCTGTCCGTCCGATGTCTGCATTGGGCCCCCTTTGACCGCGGCAGACAGACTAAATTCCGTTGGACGGACGGATTGCGACTCTGTCTGCGGCGCACTGGGGTTTGGACCTTGGGGTGGCGAGCTGGCGAGTTTGCAAAGTGGCTTTTGGATGAACACGGCCCGACACGCTTTCTACCCAATGCTGTTTGGAAAGAGTTCCTTGAACGCCTGAAGAAAGTTGGCGGGCGGGGACCCCGCAGGCGGAACCTCGGGCGACTTCCATCGTGCCCACAGCTCTACGGCCACGCCGTGCGCCTCTTCGGCCGTCGTCTCCACAAACCGGTCCACAGAGGCCACGGCCGCCTCGGGCGCCTGCGCGTCAAACGCACGCAGAAAGTGATCCAGCTCTGCCGCCCCAAAAGCCTTTGGATTCTCTGCAAACCGCGCCAGAAACCCATCCATGTCCTCGGGCCGGGCGGCGCCGTAAATTTCCGCTGCGGCGTCCTCGCCACTCGAAAAGTCGGGGCAGTCCGCATCGAGGCGAACGAGGGTGCTCGAATCGACTGTGGCCTCGGAACCAGCGTCCTCTGCCTCCGCCTCGGGCTCTTCGGGCGCCTCGTTCCCAGAGGCAACGTCGGACCAGGCGTCCGGCGGGCCGGGGTGGGTCATCGTCTCGTCGACGTGCTCGACACAATCGTCGCCGTCGCCACCGAGATGGCCGTCCCGACTGCCATCGTCCACCGTCGGCGCTGCGTCTCCATCGCATCCACCACCTGCAGTTGGGGTGAGCCATGCGTCGGCACGGAAACGGACAGGCCGCACCGAGGGGGTCAGGAGCATCGGACTCAGCCATAGGATCACTGCGAGCCGGAAGAGCGTCTCTACTGTTTCCCTGGTTGACATGACGTTTATAATGGGCGACTCTCGGGTGACAATGGCCGACGAGGCGAGTCCCGCCATCATCTGCACCAGAATGCCTGCGGGCGGCGTCGGCGGGTGGCGGGGGCGGCAGGGCGGGCACCGAACCCAGACGGCCCACAAAGGGCACCTGAAGGGCGACTACGATGGCGGGCTCGATCAGACGGCGCTCCCACTCTTCGATGGGGCCGCGCTCGGCCTGCAGGAACCGGAGCACGACCACGATGGCCGCCCCGGCGCCACAGATGCCCACGAAAGAGGCGTACCGCAGATATCGCCAGGCGGTGCTCGTCTCGAAGGTTTCGGCCGCGCCCACGATGGCGCCGAGAGCCGCAAGGGGACCGTCCACAATCAGCAGGAGCCACTTGGTCGAGTCTGCATCGGCGTCGGTGTCGTGCCGTGTTCCGGCGACGAGGGCCAGATAGATGCCGAGGAGGACTGTGGACATGATGGCCGCCGCGTCGTACAGGCTGCCCGTGGGGTGCGGCAGGATGATCCGAGTGGCGCCGTCGGTGCCGACCGTCAGGTACGCCCCGAGCGCCGTGGCGGACAGTGTGACGGTTCCGGGGACGCCCGACTCGGACGGGGTCAGATCGGCCGCCCAGACAGGATCGGTGCCGCGAAAGAGGGCGACGGTGGCCTCGACGCCGTTTGGGAACTGGTGGGCGGGCGCCGAAAAATCAAAGACGACCGGTCGCTGCACGGTGACTGCATCGGACGAGAGGGTGCACTTCAGGCCGGTGGGATGCCCCAGGTCGGTTCCGACGGGCCCGATGGGCGGCAGCGTGTGCAGCCGGCCACCGTGGATCCACAGGGGACTGCCGACTGCGGCCGCGACGTCCGAGAGGGCGATTGGGACCTCTGTGATGGTGACGTGGTGGTGGTCGACCTCGATGACGGTGGGGGATACGGCGACGGCGGCGGGGTCGGGGACGAGGCCAAAGTCCATCAGGGCGAACCCCGCGGCCGTGAGGGCGTACAGCTGCATGGTGCCCAGTTTAATTTGAGCGCCCCCCGGGCTTATAGCCAACCACCTCAGAGGCTGCCCGGTGCCCGGAAGCAATGTGCCGGTTCAGGGTGCCCTTGCGGAAAAAGAGTCGACCGCAGATGTGGCACTGGAACTGCGGCGGATGGTGGTACACGACGTGCCCGTCGGACGTGGGGTTGTGGCAGATGGAGCACAGGGGGCCCTCAACGGGTGTATCGAACTCCAACAAGGAGCGCCAGCTGGGTGAGGAGCGCACCGGCAAACAGCGTGGGTGCTGCACACCGTCCGACATCCACCTGCGAAGCGGAAAGGGTGTTTTCGTTGGCGAATCCCTGCAGCCGGAGCGCATATACCACCGAGACGACAACGCCCGCCGATGCAGACACTGCCGCAGCCGTGCGTGCCTCAGTTCGAAAGGCGTCAAACGCCGAGATGCACACGGCGACGGGCACGAGGGCCGTTGTGCCAATGGCGGCGACTGCGTACGCCTGCAGCCACGGCTCCCAGTCCGAGACGGCCACCAGGCACGTGCCAGCCCCGCCTGTGGCTTCCAGCTGCTCTGCGATAAAGGAGTTGTATCCCTTTCCCATTGGGACGTCCACCGAGCGCGCGCCCGTGCACACCACCGTGAGGGCGGGGCAGTGATCGTCCAGCGTCACCCATGCTGGGATTCCGGCAGCCAAAAGCCCAAGTGCCAACAGCCCCACCGACGTCCGTGTATCACGGTGTAAACCCATGGGGCGTGCTGACTGTAGAGGCGCTGGACGCGAATCTGCCGTATCCGTGGCGCGTGGCGGTGTCCGGGGGGCCCTCGCCGCTTAAAGTGCACGGGCGCGGGCTTTATACCGACGACGCCGAGCTCCAGCGGTGGATCGAGACGCGGGCGATTCCGGCGATTGCGCACATCAACCGGGCTTTCGATGGCACGGATGCCAGTCCGCGTCGCGAGGCGATGGCCGAGGAGATTGTGGGGGCCCTGGGGTTTCTGGACCCGACCGAGGTTCCTGCGGCGGCCGTGGAGCACGTGGCGGTGGCGACGCCCGAGTACCGAGAGCGGCTGGTGGGGGCGCTGTACTTTATCTTTGCGTACAACGTGCCCGAAGAGTTTGTGGAGCACCGGGCGGGGGCGCTGGCGGCTGCACTGGAGCGTCCGCCGTTTGACGGTCCCCGGGATGACCACAGTCCGGTGTTCCAGGCGGCGTCGGCGATGGCCGTCCAGTACGCGCGGCGGCACCACCGGATGCCGTGGACTGTGCCGACCGACGGGAGCCGATGCACGGACCGGGTCGAGGCGATGGCGATGTGTATCCGACTGGCGCGACTGTGCGCGTGGGCCGATGTGGCCACCGAGCTGGAGACGGAGGCGGCGCCGTGGGAGGAGGAGATGGCCGCGCGACCCGCCATCACGGACAGCCGGGCCAAGAGCGCCATCGCGCAGTGGCTCTCCGAGTGCAAACGTAGCCACCCCCCAGCCCTCAACATCTAAACGCCGGCCCCAACCACCAGCCCCGTATATGCACCAAGCACACCACAAGACACCACCCAGACACAGATGTCTGCCAGCCGAGACCCCCGATACGAATTGGATGAGTTAACAGCTCGTCTGGAAGCTTTAGATCAAGAACTCTCGGAGAGGGTGAAAGAAAGCGGTCGGCTCGAAGCTAGCAATTTTCAGTTGACGCAAAGGCTCGAGCGTGCAAAGGAAGAACTCGCACGCAGTAGCCCAGGTCAGGCTGCAGCCCTTCAAGAGGTTCTAGACGATGAAGTCAAAAAACAAGCCGATCTCAGAGACAAGAACGATCGCCTTGCAGCGAAACTTGCAGAGCTCACAGAGGGTACAAAAACTCTCGCGGCTGAGCTGGAAGCGGCACAGGCCGAGGTAAAGCAGAAAAGTGAGGAAGCGGGAAGATTGGAAGCCGAATTGGAGCAAACTCGAGCCGCTCTCACTGCCCAACAGACCCTGAGCAAAGAACAAGCCACGCGCATCCAAGAGGTTGCAGCCGAAGCCGAGGCGGCACGGGCCCTGACAAATGAGAAAAGTGAGGCCGCGGGAACACTCCAGGCCCGTCTAGACGAGGCTCAAGCCGCTCTCACTGCCCAACAGAACCTGAACGAAACACAAGCCAGAGGCATCCGAGACCTCGAAGAGAGCCTCGGGGAGGCTACAGCCGGAGCCGAGGCGGCACAGGCCGTGGCAAATGAGAAAAGTGAGGCCGCGGGAACGCTCCAAGCCCGTCTAGACGAGGCTCAAGTCGCTCTCACTGACCAACAGAACCTGAACGAAACACAAGCCAGGGGCATCCGAGACCTCGAAGATAGCCTCGGGGAGGCTACAGC
>CAXBOF010000002.1:0-25568 GCA_963977205.1 uncultured Phycisphaera sp.
GGTAACTGTAGTGGTCGTGGTGGTAACTGTAGTGGTCGTGGTCGTCGCCGTTGTCGTCGTGGTCGTGGTGGTAACTGTAGTGGTCGTGGTGGTAACTGTAGTGGTCGTTGTTGTAATGATGGCTATGGCATTTCCGAGGTCATCAAACACATCAACATCGCCAGTCGTGATCTTGGAAACGGCCAAACCACCAATAGTAGGGTTCTGGGCAGTGTAGGCATTGAGATCGTCCACAATCATTTGGCGTATGCTGGCGTAGAGCCCGTCAAAGTTCAAATCAAAGCGCATTGATGCGACACCGGTGATGGTTCCGTTTGTAAAGTCCGAGACGGTGATGTATCCCGATAAGTTTGTCAAAGTATCGGTGAACGTGCTGTTGTTGATCCATTCTTCAAAGAGGGGTTTGTGGTAAGACCCCCATTCTTCAAAGAGGGGTTTGTGGTAAGACTCGTTGTCAAAATCGGCGTCAATTGAAATTGGAACCTTGAATGTTGTGAACCAAACCCGTTCAATGCCGGCGGCGTTCTCTATGCACGTGTCGCCTGTGTACGGGGGATCTGCGTACTGGGTTGCGCTGTACCTATTCCCGCTTCCAATGGAGATTTGAGTTGGTGCATCGCCCGCCGGGCATGGGCTGTGAATGACAAGTTGATTGTTGGTCCCGCCTCCTCTGAAAGTACTGTCGGTCACCGAAACCGACGTTGTTGTTGGAATAGAGTACAGTGAATAGACGTAGAGGGACGACTTGGCGCCGTCGTCTGTGTCCGTTCCGAACGAGGTGGTATTCTCGGGCCCGTTGACGTCGACGAACGTAACGTTCTGTACGGCTGCAGCAGTGCCGTATCCCGCCACAACAATCCCTGCTCCTCCTGTGGTGTCAATCACCGTGTTTTTCACCGTCATGTTGCTGCCGGATATGATTTGCACGCCCGTGTTGCCAGACGCCGTAATGGTACATCCGTCGACAACCCCGTGGTAGCAAGCAGTGTACGGTTCGTAAGTAAGTGGCGCAAAGAAGACGGAGTTGTCGGTGTTGTTGATTGCAGTGGAATCTCTGATGACAACGTGGTCGGACGCCTCGAAACGAAAGCCTCTGCAATTTCCGATGACCGTCACCAAGTCCACAGCATAGTCGTGATTCGAGTAGTCTGCCTTGGAAATGTTCATTGCCCCGCCCTGAACTTCGCCCGTTCTTCCACTGTAGCCTTCGATGGTCATTGAAGCGAGCTGAACCACCGTCTCGCTGGATTCGATGGCGTATCCATCAATCGTATCGGTAGAAAGCGTAATGCCGGTGATTGATAGAGTTCCGCCCGTGCCATGAATACTATGATCGAATTGGAAATCGGTCCACTTGCCACTTCCGTAAATTGTAAGCGTAAAGTTTTCGGACATGCAATCATCGCAGTAAGTGGTCAACGATTCGTTGGTGTCGCAAGACACTGTCAGAAATGTCTTGCTGTTGGTCGAGTAAGAAGCAATGCAGCCGTAATAGTCGTTGTCATTTCCCGTAGTGGTCGTGGATGTGACCATAGTGGTCGTCGTCGTCTCCGTGGTAACCGTAGTGGTCGTTGTTGTTGGTGTAGTGGTGGTAACCGTAGTGGTGGTAACCGTAGTCGTCGTGGTCGTTGTCGTAACCGTAGTGGTGGTAACCGTAGTGGTCGTTGTCGTCGCCGTAGTGGTCGTCGGCTCTGGCGTCGATTCCTGTGTTGGGGGCGCTGTTGAAGGGGTGGAGGTGGCACCGCTGGTCGTCGGCTCCGGGGTCGATTCCTGTGTAGTTGTCGTGGTGGTGACCGTGGTGGTTGTTGTCGTCGTGGTGGTGACCGTAGTGACCGTCGTGGTCGTGGTGGTTACCGTAGTGGTCGTGGTCGTCGCCGACCCGTCTCCTGGAGGCGGCTCCAGCTCGGTGCCAGTTTCATTCCCGCACCACTGTAGGTTGGTGGCGTTGCAGTCCGACTGGATCGCCGAACTGTTGCATGAATATGTCGTCTCGAGGCACCCGTCGCAGGTATCCGTCGTGCACCCGGATGTTGCATTTGCCTCTTGGTCTCGCCTGCGCCGCCCTATGGTATTCTGCGACGCCAAAGTACACCAATCGCCGCCTCCCGCCCCGCAGTCTTCCTGCGTTCCCGACGTGTTGCAGTAGTAAACCGTCTCCAAGCACCCGTCGCAGCCATACTCTGAACAGACGCCACCAGAAGTTATCGGCTCCGGCGTAGAGGAAGAACTCGTGGACGTCGGCTCCGGCGACGAAAAAGGCCCCGGCGTCGACGTAGTGCCCCCGATTCCACTCTGCGTCTGACTCTGCTGCGAGGTTGTCGGCTCTGGCGTCGACGTAGTTGTAGTGGTGGTCGTTGGCTCCTGCGTCGACGTAGTTGTAGTGGTGGTCGTCGTCGTGCTGTTTGCTGGCGGTGGAGTCGACGATGTTGTGGTGTTTGCTGGCGGTGGAGTCGACGTCGTTGTGGTGGTTGTTGCATGCACTGCGCCTTGATCGACAAGTGCTGCAAATGCAACGGCCAACAGGATCAGGCGCAGGCGGCCCATGACAGTAGCGTGTCGGGCGGGCAGACTTTATACGGATGGCCTCCCGCGCTGGGCTGGCCTAGATGATACCCTCGAGACTCTGCATCGTCTCCTGGGCTCCGCCGTCCGGGGCCTTCATCGAAATGAGTTGGAAGTTGCTTCCAATTGCCAGTACGCACACGCGCTTGCCATCCGGGGTGAGGCTGCCTTTGATCATCAGCTCGACGCGGAGCTGGCCGACGAAACAGGGACGACCCTGTACCGGCTCAATCACCTTGTGAGCCGGAATCTGCGTCTTGCCGTCGAGGGCCATCCAGGGCTTGGCCACGTACTGGAAGCCGCCCTTTTCGTACTCGTCCTGGGTGAGGCGGGGGAGCTTTTTGACTGCATCGGCGTCTCCGGGCTTGGGCTCGCCCTCGGCGATGAGCTTGACCTTGAGAGTGAGGACACCGTCCTTGAGCGGGCAGTGCAGCTTGAGCACTTCCACCACGATGGCGCGCTTCTCTTCCTGGCTCTTGGCCGCCTGGAGCTTGGCCTTTTTCGTTTTCGGCATGTTGGGGCCGCCGTCGTTCGCCACGAAGCAGTCGACGAGCGACCACCAGAGCGCCATGAACCACTTTCCAAATATGCCGCTCACCTGCAACTTGAGCTTCATCACGTTCTTTGCGCCCGGCGAGTCGCTGTAATCTGGAGAAGCGCCCCACGCTGCGCCATCCTCGGCCAAGAGCGGGACCTTCTCCGGACTCCATTGCCCATCGGGAGCAAACACGACCGTCCCTCCACTCATTGTCACCTTTGGAAGCGGGGGAGGTTTGCACGAAGCCTCCTCGATTTCCTTCAGGCGCTCCGGGCCAACTGGATACGCCTCGATTGCCTTCTGGATGGCCGCCTCGACCGGGTCGGTTTCGATGCGCGGCATCGAGGCTGGAGGCTCTGTGCCCGAAGGGTCTTCGTCGCGGGTGCGCTTGTCTCCGGTGCTCATGGCTGTTCCGAGGCGAGTTGTGGTGAATTGTGAGCTCTGGCTGCAGATATCTCGATATCAAGATTCGGGTTTCGGAATCCACAACTTGGAGCATGAATCCGCGGGAAGCCGTAGCGGGACGCGACCCGATCAGGCTCCGGACGGAGGACCACGTGTACCTGGTCACCCCCGCATCCGGCGAAGAGGTCGAGCTCGGGCCCAGCGTGTCTGGCGTTTCCGCGGCTTTCTGGGGCGCCTTCAACGCTCCTCTGATGGCGAGGCGGTGCGGTCCGGCGGCACGGAAGAGGGCAACTGGCAACCCGGGCGCATCCGATAAAGAGCTCGAGGCGGCATGGAAGGCCAATGGGGATGCTGCTGCCGAGCGGGGCACGGCGATCCACCTCATCATCGAGGCGTACCTGTTGGCCCGAAATCCGGATCAAACCCCGCCACCTCTTGACGCTGACCCACTGTGCCCCATCGTGGCGAGCTGGATCGATGCTCAGTACCCCGAGTCGGAATGGGACACGATTCCCGAGATGATCGTCTACGGCAGGGTCTACGATGGGGGCCGAGTGATTCCGGGGACGATTGACCTGGTGGCGGTCAACAGATTGACGGGCCGGGTCACGCTGGTCGACTGGAAGACGGGGTCGGTGGACGACACCAAGGGACGCAAGGACGGCCTCTTTGGGCTCCCGGGCACCCGGATGGCCAAGTACAGCCTTCAGCTCGGTATCTACAAGCTCATTCTGGAGCGAGAGTACGGCGCCGAGGTCGAAGCGCTCGAGGTGGTGCAGGTGACTCTGGGCGAGACGCCGACGGTGCACCCGGCCAAGCCCGAGTACACGGACGATCTCTGTGTGTCCATCGTGGCAACGACGCCCTAGCTCGGTAGCGCTGCCGCCGAGGTGTACGCGATGGTCCTACCGGTGCTTTGTGCGCTTTCCCGCCGCCCTGCCTTTCCGACTGTTGAAGAGCTCGGGCTGCTCGGACCGCAGTGCCCGCAGCTGTGCGCGACACCTGAGCGTCTTGAACCCTGCGCCGCCGTCAGTGTGTCGGATTTCGGCCGCGCGTCGGATGGGCGCACCGTTGCTATAGACGACAATATCAAAGGCGTCGGCGTTCCTGCGGCGCCGCGGTGAGCCACTGTCGCGGTCGGCCGGGCGAGGTTCGGACGTGTCGAGCCATGCGTTTGCGTCTGCTCCGTGGAGCGGTTTGGATTCTGCCGTCCGGTGACTCTGGATGGCCAGCGTGCCACGCGAGTTGGTCATGGTGACGGGGCACGCCACGTTGGCCGAGCCCTTTTTGGGCGGCACGCCGAACCGGATGCGGACCTGTCGGACTGTCAGCCGCCGCACCAACATCCGAGGCGGCGTGGGGCACCGTCTCGTTGTCGTCGGGGTGGTCAAAGACAAATTCGTACGGCGTGTTTTTGACCTCGGCCCTGAGGGCGCGGACCGACACTCTTTTGAGGCCGGTGAAGGCGGTTGTGCCTGCACCGGGCCCATCAGCGGCGGCGTGAATCCTGCACACGGCGCGCCACGACCTTCGGGCTCCTCTTCGTACAGAACTTCGGGGTCCCGGAAGGTGCCGAGCCGCATGAGGGACGTCGAGATCTGGGGCGGGCGTCAGACGGGCCAGAGTGACGGCGGCGGGACCGACTTCGTCTGGGCTCATCCTGGGGTATTAGGGTGGCCGTGGGACGGTTTTATACCCATTGCCCGATGCGCGTCACGCTGCTGCAGCTGGTTGGCCTCGCGTACCTGGCGGGTGCTGCCTACCAGGTGGACATGGCGGGCGGCGGACCCCGGTGCGCTCCGTCGGCACCCTGTCCGACACTGCAGCCTCCGACCGGTGCGCAGGTTCACGTGGTGGAACGCCGTCCTGTTCAGCCTGTACGCGCTGTCGGATGGCACCTGGCTGAGCGGCATCACCGTGATGACGACGCTTCTGGTGGTGACGGGTGGTGCTCCTCCTCTCGGCCGGCTGCGACGATGCCCACCGCGATCCACAGGTGTCGTTCTGATGAGCCTGCGCGGATGCAGCCTGCTGCAAGAGGCCGTGGATGACATGGGGGCGGGCGGGTACATCCTGGGTGCGATGCCCGTGTTGCCTGGTTCGGCCGTTGCCGACTCGACCGCAGGCACATTTGCCGTCCACTATCTGCCCTGTCCGCGTGGCCCATCGCCACCGCCCACCAGCTGCATTGCGAGCTGAACCACCTCTGCATCGGCCGCGTAGTCATAGCCACCGTCGGAACGACTCTGATCGATGGTCGGACTCCAGTCGGGCCTGGGGCGCTGGTGGTGAGCAATGCTGGTGCACGCTGCAGTCTGCGAGGCTGATGCGCCCGCAGGGTGCGGGCATCTTTGCGCTGTACACGCTGGTCAACGACGCGGGCGGTGCGGGATTGCGTGGCTCACCCCGTGGCGGCGGCACTCACGCCGAGCACCGCCAGATGTGTACGGCTGCCCTCTGCCCCGAGAAGCGACTGTGCTTCCTGCGTCGGCAGTGGCGCTCCTGATCGAGGTGCTTCGGCCGAAAGGGCGACCGGAAGCGCGAATAGAATGGTAGTGCCGATCCACAGCAGCACCGCTGACGTCATCGGCATCGCCGCGAGCAGCACGGGCGTCGCGAGCAGTGCCAGTCCCTTCCGATGATCCCCGACGAGCTCAAAGCCCGCTGCGCAGATGGGAAACACCCAGACGCCGCCCCCCGCCAGCAGGGCGCCCACCAGCGCCGCCATGATGGCCGATGACCGCAGCACCAACTCGACGCCGCGGGTCCCGATCACAGACATGGGGCACCGTGGCCGCGCACCCGGGTGGCCAAATACGCCCACCCACTGTGGCGATGACGGCCCGACGCCCAGCGGGCGCTGCCATTCCGTGTGGCGGTCCCACGCCGTCGCCTCGACCGCCAACGTGCGCGGACAATAAAAACACAGTTGTCTTCCCGCGGCTACCGACGCCAGTGCAGCATGCCCAGTTCCTCCAGTCTCGTTCGCGTCGCCGCCCAGACGACCATTGCCCGGTGGTACCGCCGCGTGGTGGCCGAGGTGCGCGCGTATTCGGACCCGCCGCGTACCGGGCCTCGGGTTCATTCCCGCGTGCGCACAGCGTACCCTCCGGACCTCTGCAGCCGAGGTCATTCAGGGCGCGTGGCGCCGGCTCGTGCGACGCACTCGGACCAAGGTGCGCGCCCCGCGTTTCCGACGCCGCCCGCGCTCCCTGGCGGTTTCCGACGCTGCACCACATTTGTCATTGTTCACACAGGCCCGCCGGGTGGCTGCGGCCACTGCCATCCAGCGCGCCTACCGGGCGTGGCGTTCGCGATGGGACACGCTCGTCTACATCCACGTCAAGTGCGCTGCCACGGCCGAGGCGGACCGAATCTACCGCGCCGCGCTTTACGAAGAGCTCCTCCTCATCAACGTGAACCTCAAGTGGATAGAGGTGAACAACATGCGCATGGGCCCCACCAGCCGCTTCGTCAAGGCCGCGCGCGATCACGCGGGTCCTCGCACCTTTCTGGTCATCGGGTCGCACGGGTATGCCCGTATGCCCGTGCCGCCCTTCCTCCTTCGCGTGGCTGACGCGCGCGCAGACTGCTCGGCAGCACGGGCTTCTTTGTGACGGACAGCCAGCGCAGCGAAGACGGCACTCGCGTTCTGCCGACTCCTGTGGTGGCCAAGCGGGCGCTGGCGGCGTGGCCTGGGGCGCAGCTGTTCATCGATGCGTGCTACTCGACCGTGGCCATCGGCGACGGTGACATTGGAGGGCACGACGACAGCCCCCTCTACTCTGACGCCGTCGACCGGATTGTCGTCTGGATCGAAACGCTCATCCTGACGCACAGCGCCAAGGCCCTCCTGATGTAGGGCCGCCGTGCCGATACACCGCTGCAGCCGCCTTACCGCACCCTCAGTGCCCTCTTGGGGCCGGGCACCCACCGCGTGCACGCCGACAGCAGGTACTTCCGGATCGAGGTGTACGCCGTCGGTTTGTCGGGGTACCACGGGATCATGGCACTCTGGTGGCACTGGTTCCCGGCCGCCTTATGGCCCGCCGCCGTCATCGCTCCGGATAGTTGCACACGCCGACGGCCCCGACTGCCCCCACCCGGAACGCCCCGTCCACCAGCCTCGTCGGGAGCATCGACGCCACGATGAACGCGACCGTGGCCACCTCGACGACGCCGTACCGGACGCAGTGGCGCTCCTGCTCGCCCGGCGGCGCCAGCCATCGCCGCACTGGCTCGAGCACAAAGAGCAGCACGACGGCCAGCCAGATGCCGACTCCGAATCCCGCCAGGTCCCTGTCGGCCAGCCCTGCTGCCACCGCCGCACCAAACGCGACGCTGCAGATGGCGCTCATCGCCGTGGTGCCTGTGGATCGCCGGCCGGATATACGCCGACTCGACCGCTACTGGCGCGCCCGGGTGACCACCAGCGCGATTGTCGAAAACACCAGGGCGGCAAAGACTATGTCGTTCGACCCGGCCATGTAGCACTCTTCCATGCCCTCGATGCGCAGATTCCCAAGAGTGTGGCAGCCACAATAACAGACGCGGCAAAGCTGGGTTCCTCAGAACACTCGACCGCGTGCATCCGTCCCCGTGCACAGCCGCGCCCGATATACGCCGCCATGGGCCGGACACCCGAGGCCCCCTGCGCCGTCTGTGCCACTCCAGTGCCGCTGGCCAGCCTCTTCACCCCGTGCGGCTCCACCAAAGTCGTGTGCTCAAAGTGCACGCTGGAAAAGACGCCCGCGGCTGCAGCGGCCCGGACCGAGCAGGCGCACTCGCTGATCGCCCAGCTGCGTAGCACGACGCGTGCCATCCCAATCGACAGCATCGTCTCCGTCCCGGGCGGCGGCGCCGAGCTCCGTCGCCTCCTCGAGGCCGGCGCCGCCACCACCGTCGACGGCGGGACGTACGTCGTCCCCGACCATTTCCACCCCTATCTGCAGCACAGCCGGTCCCGGCGCCCGTAGCGGACATTACAGACCCGAATCCGGCCATTTCCCGCATTCCGAGATCCACAACCTCACAGAAGCCCGCGTTGTCGCCCATATGGATCTGCTTTCCCCCGAAGAGGAGCTCCGGCGTCGACTCGACCAGCCCGTCAACCCCGCCATCGTGAGCACCCGGCCGGGTCCAGGGAACCGCATGGTCAAGTACATCGCCGGAGAGACCGTGTACCAAGAGGCCAATCGCCTCGGCACCGATTGGAGCAGCAAGGTCGTCGAGATCCTGTGCGCCCACAACCGCCCGCGCCCGCCGCAGCCCGCCTGACGCGCCCCAGCGAGGTGAATCGGAGTCAGAGCAACGGACGGCACACGGTGACGTGTCGGGTGCCTGCTGACCGCCCGCCCGTCCGCTGCCCCGCCTCACCGGGCCCAGGTCGTCTCCGAGGTCACCATCGGGTCGCAGACCCACCAGGATGTATCGGTGGACACGGTGCGCCCCCCGCCGCTCCCATCACCGCGGGCCGCTCACGGCACCGCAGAAGACGAACCCCGACCTGACAGAGGCCATTAAGAACTGCGTCAAGTCGGCCGCGACCACCTCCACAGTCCGCGCTCTCAAGCGGTTTGGCCGGGCGCTCGGCCTCGGCCTCAACGATCCCGCCGCACTGGCCCGCTGCACGCCGATGCAGCCTCTGCCTGCCAAACCGAGCGTCAGGCCGGCGGGCACCGGGGCACGGGCCACATCAGCGGGAAACCGGACCGCCCGACCCGGTCCGTACGCCAGACTCGCAAACCTCGCCGACCTGCTGCCCGTCTCGCTCGACACGTCGCCAAGGACTGCCCCGGGTCCTCCATCCCGCCCCCCCAGCACGCCGAGCAAGCGTCCTGCGGCACGGGCGCCGCACACATCGCGGTGGCGCGCTCCGAGCACACGCGCGCTCCCCGTTGCCACCGAGCCCGCTATGACGCAGGCGGAACGCGGGACCTCGCCGGGTGCCGCCGAGTCCGAAGATAGTTTCGGGGAGCTCGATTTTGGCAGCGCGCCGTAGGCCCCCTCTGTTGTTACCGTTATTGTACCGTTGTTTTCCGCCATCAGCCTGCGCCCGAGGACGCCGCACGTGCCTGCGGCCAGTCTGCACTTGCTATAGAACATAATGTTGGCATTGCTACAATTCTGATAGCATGGTGCGCGCGCGCGTCGCCTCGCCTGTCGCTGGATCCCGGCGCGCGCGTCTGTTCCTGTGCAATCTGCGGTGCTGTGACGCCCAATCTGTGCCGTGGCACCTCCCGAATCCCGCTACTCGCCGTGTTCCCCCATTGCGTCCCGCCTCGTGCGCCCCGTGTGCCGCACGCCCTTTTGCGCGTGATCCCGCCCCCGCGTCCCCGCGGGCCTGCCGCCGCAACGGTGCGTCACACGCGCGCACAGGAGCTCCCAAGCGGCATGCCCCCGTCGCTCCAGCACAAGTACGCCGAACTCCGCGCGGCTGCGGTAAATACCTTCCCCGCCCATATATCATCTTTACTTACCCCGTTTGCAGCAGGTCGAAGGGGTGACTCTGCAGGTGCTGCAGTACGAGCAGCCGCGCGCAGAGCCACCACCGCACCCGCAGTACCGCTTGGTGTACGCCGGTGTCAATGCCGTGCGCGGGCCGTTCGCCGTGTTGCCGGTGCTCAAGAACCGTCGCGGCGGCCCTGTCGCCTGCAGGGGCCTGCCCATTGTCGACTTTAACGGGGGTGCCTTTGTGGTCGTATCGCATGCGTGGGTCGATCGGGGCCTCTACAATGGCACCTTCGCGACTCTTCTCTTTGAGGATGGCCACTACCTCCTGGATCCGGCCGCCGGCGACACTGGTGCCTTTGATGAAACGTGCGGTGCACTCCGGCCAACGTTGGTCGTGTCCGTCGGCTCGCCTGCCTCGCTGGGGAGCGCTGGCCAGCGCTCATTGATGCCCGGCTCCCCGGGGGCCGCCGAGTCGGACTCGGACTCTGACGTGCCCCAGCAGCCGTCCAAGAAGCCCAAGCGCAAGAGCCGCGCGTACGCCGAGGTGCTCATGGCCGCTTCAGTCTAGCCACACAGCTTTGAACATGGGGCCTCTGCTTCTTTCTGCCGCACGCGCACGCCAGTCCGTCCCGAATGCGGCTGAACCTGTCGGGGGCGATGACGAGGCGGTGGAGGGCGCAGTAAAACTCTGGGTCCAGACGGTACAACGCCCTGCTCCTGAGCCAGATGACGGCCATCCTCGGCGGGCACAGCTCGACCGCCCGTCCCTCAAACGGCCCCCACGGGTACGTCCACGGATCACCTGGGCGGGGCGGCATGCGACTCGGTGCCATGGCGCTGCAGACTGCAAATAGTGATGGCGCTTGACTACTATGACTGGCTCGGTTTCCTGTGCCGGTCCTGGTACTTGGCAAAGACGCCGCCGCTCTGTCGGTTCCGACCCACCGGCGCTGACCAAGATTGTGCTGCTGCCGTCGTACTGTGACGGCGCGGCCGGATGGCGTTCTTGCCCGCTGGTGGACCGACCGGTGGCCTGCCCGGGACCGAAGAGCGAGACGGCGGCCGAGCGCGTTCCTGACTCTGCGACAGCCGCCGCAGTCCTTTGTCGAGCTGAACGGGCGTGGGCGACCGACTCGTCGGCACCCAGATGGCCACGTGCCGCTGATCGCCGTTGGGGGCGACGGCCACTGCGGGGTACACGCCCGGGGTGTACTCTTCGGTCCAAGGTCTGCTGCGTTGCACCTGGCCGTTGACGATGTCGGTTCCGCGCGGGTGCGAAATAGCTATGAAGCCGCTGTCCCCAAACTCGGATGCCGCAATGACTGGGGTTCCCTCGGGCACCTTTGGCTGCACGCGCAGCACCTTCTGTAGCCGCCCCCGCGAATCGTTGCAGACCACCACAAATCTGTCTCTGGGCAGCCAGGCCCCCACAACGTCGCCCACATACTTGGGGCTGGCCGCAAGCGTCGGCAGGTGTCCGCGTGGCATCATACCATCGGACGCAATCGCAAAGTAAAAAGGCCGAAAGTAACCCTCCTGATTGATCCGCGGGCGCACCTGAATCGCCGTCGCCCGCTGGTTCCTAAGAGGCATCTCTGTCGGGTCCTCCAGGTCCTGCCGGATGAAACACGCGTGGTCCTCTGGCACTGCCATCTCGACGACTGCAATCGGGGTGCCCGCCTTGAGGTCGGCGACGGCAGACGGCAGTCCACAGTTTGGCGCCGCAAACGGAAGTCTGTCCGCATCGGTGCCGGGCACAAAGAACCACCGCGGCCGATCCGAGAGCGGTGGCACCGTGCCCGCTGTCGCCTTGACCACAGTCACGCCTGCGATATCTCTCCAGTACAACCACCAGTTGGAGTAACCGGGGGCCAGCACGAACTTCCCGCGTTCGACGTAGCCGTCCACCCGGACGCCGCCGTACGGGCTCGGCGCCGGCGATCTGACTTCTGCCAACAGGACTGGCGACGTGCCTGCCGGACTGAGTGTCATAGGTTCCCCCGGTCGAGTTGTGCGTATAAGGAAACGATTCTGGCACTTTCAAAGAACCCAAAGTTCAAGAATGGCTACCGCCGCCGACCCCACGATTGTCCCCGAGCTCTGCAGCGGACGCCGCCCCCAGAACGTCGTGCTGTGCCGCGGCATGGCCAGGCCCGACCTGTTCTACGCAGAAAACGAGCTTACTAAGATCGGCGACAAGGCATGGAGCATCCCGGAGCACGTGCCCGTCTTTACGACCGAAGCCGCCATGAAGAGGTTCATGGACCCTGGCTCGGGCTCCAAGCGGTCTCGCGATGATGCCGATGCCAACCTGATTCCCATCATTGCTCACCTTCCCCACACGAATGACGGCACATACGCCACAATTGCCATCATCGACGAAGGTCAGATCATGGAGGAAGATGGTACAACTGGGGGCGAGAAGCTCATCTTTGTGGGCGTCAGCTACGGCGAGGCGTCTCGGTCCCGGCCTACCGTCTCGATCGCCATGGGCGGTCTGATGCCGATGGTGCAGAGCCCGGCTACGAACCTCGCGGCGGGGAAGCCCGCGTGGTGGGACAAGAAGGCCTATGCATATGGCCGCGGGAAAACTCCCATTACGATCGCGGTGCTTACCAGCGAGACCGGCCAGGTGAGCGACTCGATCAAACGTCCCGACAAGCATGCCTTCTGTGGTGTCTCGGTCCTGCAGTCGACGCAGGATGACATTGCCGTGCTCCTTGGCGTTCCTCCGCAGAAGGCTCCGTAGAGATCCGGATCATTGTTTTGTGGCGGTGGGGTCCCTGTGGACTGCTGCAGCGTGTCGGGTCCGTCCTGTGGGTCTGTGAGCTGCTGCAGGGGAGCGGGCCCGTAGCCGTCGCACCTCGTTTCGTCATAAATGTGAGGCCACACTCTGTGCACTGGTGCGGCCGATGGGCAGGTCCGCCCAGTCGGTACCGGCATCGATGCACGTGGCGCCGCAGGTTGGACCGCGCCATCTCTCGGCCGCAGTGGGGGCACACCACCCTGGCACAGTCGCGCTCGTGCTGGTCGCGGAGCCAGCGGTGCCCAAAGAGCCGGCCGTGGCACAGGCACGCAAACTTGAACCTCTGCGGCGGCTTCTGCCCGGGATGGTGCACGCGCACATGGGCTGCCATGTTGGTATATCGGGCATATGGGCCCCTGTCACAGTACGGGCACCGTGCATGGAGGCCGTGTTTGGCGACCTCGTCTGCGTTCTCGTCTCTGCTGCCGCCCTCGCCGTCTGGAAGTGCCGCCATGGCCGCTCCGTCGTCGCTTGACCGCGCAGCCGCCGCACTGTTGGCCGCCGAGGCCATCACACTTCCCCGAAAGCAGTCTGGAATCACGCGGTGAACTCTATGCCTAGTCGTGTTATACCCAGTCCCTGTGGCTGACCCGCCGCCCAGGTTCATCGGTGAGATTCTGCGGGGCGCGACGCCCTTTCGGCCGCGGTTCGGCCGGGCATCCTCTTCGCGCCGGGGCGAGTCTGCGCTGGTCATTGGGCGCGCCACGGATCGCTGTTTCCAAGAGGCGATCGAGACGGGCCGTGTTCCTGCTCGGACGGACCGGACCACCTTCGCCGTCAATGCACTCTCGGCTCTGCGGGGCACTGGCATCCGATCGGTCCGGACCCAGTTCCCGGTGATGCACGGCACGGTCGGCACCCGGCTCGACGGCATTGGCGTCTGCACCCGACACGGCCAGACGTACATTGTGATCATCGAGCTCAAGACGACGGGCCGCGATCCGGCCGACAATCGGGCGTACGACTGTCCGTGCAGCCTGTTGCCCGACCTGCACCTGCTGGGCCTTCCCAATACGGAGCGGACCGCGCACAGCATCCAGGCCGAGTTTGGCCGGATTGCCTTTGTGAGCAGCTACCCCAGCCTGGCCCGATGGCCCACCGTCAGTGCTGTGGTGGTGGCCTCGTCCACTCGAGCCGTTGTGCGATTTGTGCCGCGGATCGTGTCGGGTCGGAACCGGCTCGAGGACATTTTCAGATCGCACGCCGTCACTGGCCCGCCGCCCCGATCGGGATTTTCAGCGCTGCCGACGGCGCGGGATGGGGGGAGCATTGTGCGGCGCCACATGCAGCAGCAGGGCTTTCGGATCATTTCGTCGCGGGCGCGCGTTCCTGCTGGCGCCTCGTTCATCTGCACGGCGGGGGGCATGACCATCGTGTGCGGACTTCGACCCCGCTTCAAGGCGCAGGGTGCCAAGGCGCGCGAGGCGGACGAGGCGAGCATTCGGCGGCACTCCAAGGGCAGTCCGGCGGCGGTGGTGTACCGCGAGGGGACCAAGTGGCTCCTGCACCGGGTGCTCTGACGGCCGTGTGCACCCGGGACCGGTCTATAAGGCAGCAAGACTGACACGGCAACACTGTAGGCCATCATGTCCGTAATGAAAGTGTCCGACAAGCCCTTCTCCACTGGCGGGTCTGGCGGCAGGATTGATGTGGCCGAGCTCGGCTCCCGTATCCGCTCCGAGGTGCAGGCGCTGCTCGGAGACTCGATTACTGTCGAAAAGCACCAGAACACCAACCTCGATGCATGGAAGAGCCACGACATGCTGAAGGCGGGCCTGGCCTTTCAGCTTTCCGGTCGCGCCACGATCGTGCAGGCCCGCGTCGCTTCGCACCTCACCACCTTTGACGATCCGCTGTGAGAGATTCCCGCCACAGTGCAATGGGGACGTATACTGACTGCTGCCCGCAGGAAGCTCATGATGCCGCCGATGGTGTGCGAGAGCGATGAGATTGTGGTGCGCAAGAAGGTGGTTGTCGGGTCGGGTGCCGAGATTGTGCCCGAGAGCGCCCCTGCCCGCGCCGTGCGGACCCGCGTGGAGGAGATTTCGGTCCACCTCCAGCGGTACGGCGCCGACATCATCAGTGCGATCCCTCCCGGGCCCGGAACACGGCCCGCCACCCTTGCTGACTTTTTACCTTTTTCCCGCAGTGAACACCAACCTGCTCATGATGCCCAATGCGTACGCTGACGAGTTCAACCTGAAACTCGACTTTCAGCAGCGGGCCATGGTGCGTGCATTCGCATGCGGCGCCGCCCCGCTCTCCCTGACTCCGACCCCAGGAGGCCAAGCTTGTCGAGCTTGGGTACCGCCAGATCATGGCCCAGTGCCCCGAGCTCCACGAGGCCATTGTGGACGCCAACCCCGCCTTTGCCCGGCTCGGCGACCCCGAGCGCAAAGCCCACGGCCTTGCCGCGTGGAACCAGTGCTTCGGCGCGCTTCAGAAGTACAGCAACGGCGTTGGCGTCATCATGGCGATGGCCAAGCGGGCGTCGGCCGCGCCCTTTGACACGCTCATTGTCCCTGCGGGCACGGAGGAGATTTCCAACTTTGGCGTCGCCTCGAACGCCATCTACGCCGTCTCGGGAATCCGCGACAGCGACAAGGCAATCCGGTTTGGTTCCGACCTCTTCCGCATCGATCCCATCTCGGGCCTTCGGGTTGGCGTGTCGCGCCCGCCGCAGACCTTTGATGCCGGCACCTCGGCCCCGCGCGCCCGCGTCGGCCACCTCAGCCGGACTGTCCGGATCGCGTGCTCGTACACCCAAGGTGGGAAGTACGTCAACTTTATGAACAACACCCCTTTCACGTGTGCTGATAACCGTGTGATCATCTACGACATTGTGGTCTCGAGCGCCATCATTGGCGTGGCGGGCTCTGGTCACCTGTGCCTCGGGTACCCGTCCACCTCGACGTTCAGCGTGCCTACGGCGCCCGAGGAGAGCACTACTCAGCTCCGGACGTACCTCGGCGCGTGCGTCACCCAGACCGAGAACATGATGGTCATCCCCAACTGCTTTGTCGAGGGCATCTCGGCCATGTACTCCAAAGTGGGGGTCCCTGCTGATGGAAAGGCGGGTGCAGGAGAATACAAGGATATTGCATCGATCTCTCCCGCTGGGGATGTTGTCGACGGCGACTCCAAGATCACTGTCGTTGCCACGAAGCTGCCCGTTCACCCCGCAGCCACGATGAAAGAGGACGGAACGGTGGATGCCCCCAACATTGGCCCGCTTGGCAACCTGGACCGGCTGCACGGCGGTCTTGGGTCGATCACTGCGGGCATTGTCGTCCGCAACATGGACTGATTGGATCGACTCTATGAGTGGAGTTTGCTGGCGTAGTGCTCTACGGTTTCCACAAATGAGACGGCTCCAGCCTTGATGTACACCAGGACTGCTTCGGCGACCCTCCCGATGAGCGCGAGGACGTCTGCCAGGGTGTACCAGAGGAGGAGGCCTGCCAGTAGGGCCGGCGCCAGCACTTCGGTAAATATGTACCTGTTGGATGGTGTCGGGCCGGGTTCCGCGTTTGGGGTGCCGAGGATTCGGGGTGCCGAGGATTCGGGGTGGTGTCGGGCCGGGTTCCGCATTTGGGATCTTTGGGCGCGCACCCGCTGTTGAGCACGAGACATGTTCCGACCGACTCGCATGGGTACTCTGCGGGGTTGCATGTGCAGCTGTTGTACTGGGTGGGGTCCGAGCCGAATGTGAGCCAGCCCGCGAAAAAGTTGACGACCGGTCCGACCAGCGTCGGCCGCAGGTACCTGCCAAAACGTTTGCACCGGCCCCGCGCCCAGCCGCCTCAAATCAGGCACACGGCCCGACACACCGAACTGAAGGGCAGACTCTGATGTTTTCAAGGCAGGAAATGTCAGTAAGTTTGATGGGGCGGGCCGGGCGCCGGGCGAGCGCACCCGTCGTTTGCGACGTACTTGATGGCAAAGCCAAACACCTCTGCCCCATTCCCGATCCCCTCGCAGACGCCCACCTGTTCCGACAGCTTCTTGAGCTCCCTGTCGGTCTGTGAGTCCCGGCGCGTCCCTGGCAACGCAGGCGAAACGAACCACGGCGAGATGAGGGGTCCGAGTGCTGTGGTGAGGATGCTATTGAGTGAGAACGAAACCCCGAGGTTGATGCCAAAGGCCTTGAGGGCGTCGACAATCAATTCGACTGCGACCGCGACCGCTTTTGCCTGGGACGGTGCGCAGTGAGCGCGCAGATGTGCCGGGCCGTGTTCCGGGTTCGGGGGACCTGGGCCGTGGCATAGTCGGTGTAGAGGACCCTGTGGGATTGGTGAGCAGTCGGCTGCAGGCTGTGGGGGCGGGCGCAATTTGACCATGCGTCCCATGCGGCAACGATGACGACGAGCTCGGTGGTGGACCACGCCGACGCCTGGTAGATGAGGTCGCGGATGACGAGGAGCACGATGCCGACGATGATGATGAGGAGGAGGACGACGCCCGTTTTGGAGACGAGGTCGGCCGCTGCCTTCAGGACGCCCTTGGTCACATCCACCACATCTTCGCCCGCCTCTGCGACCACCGTGTTCTCTTCCTGCTCGTCGTCACTGTTGGCGCCCATCGGTGAACCAGTACCTGCGCCGGACGTGAGACCCGCCTCTTTATGACTCCTGTCCGACGCACGCAACGGCCGCGGTTCCAAAAGCCAGGATGATCCACGGTGCCATTTCCACAGGTTTCGGAATCCCCAAATATCGGCAATCCCATCCACTCAAAACCAGAATCGGCCACAACCACAACCCCGGCACAACCGAACGACGAAGAACAGGATGAACGCGCAACAGTTCCTTGACAGCGTGGCCCAGAGCGGACAAGCGGTCGCGCCTGATGGCCCCGATGGCCTCGATGTCGTCGAGTCTTCTGGGGACGAGTCGGACGCCCCGTACCCGCCTGGGCCCCGTAGTGCCGCCTTGGGGGACGTCGAGTCGACCGACGAGGAAGAGCCGACCGAGTCTGCCGGTTCGGCGTACGAGTTCCCCAAGATCGACGTCAGCGCAGAGGGCAAGATCACTATCAACGGCGCCCCGACGCCCAAGACCAAGGTGAAGGAGCGCCTCCTGACGCACGAGGGGGACCAGACGGGCACACGGCCCACCTGGGCGGAGCTGAAGGCGAAGCTCGCCGCCGCAAAGGTCCCGGGCTACAGCAAGCTCATCGAGGCGTGCAAAAAGGCGCCTGCCAAGCCCAAGGCGCCCGCGACGGCTGCGATCAAGCCCAAGCCGAAGCAGGCCAAGCCGAGTGCTGGCAACTCGGCACTGTCTGCCCGCAAGGAGCCCACGCCTGCGCCCGACCCTGCCCCTGCCCCCACTGCGCAGCCGACCCCCGATCCGACCCCCGAGCCCACGCCTGCGCCCGCTCCGAAGCGCACCATCTCCAAGCCTGCCCCTGCGCGCCGGAAGCGGGCAAACGAGGACGCCGAGACGGATCCGGTGCCCACCAAGGTGGCTTCGGTGGCTTCGGTGGTGCAGCCTGGCGGTCAGACGACTCTGGCCGACATGCGGCTTGCGATTGCCGCCTACAACGATCAGCTTGGTCCTCTCGGGGTCGAGTTTACGCTTACTCCTACGGAGCGGCCCTCGATCGAGTAGCCGGGTTGGTGATGCCGATACAGATGGGCTCTGATGGCGTGGTGCCTCCTGCCAGGGCTTCGGACGTAGAGAGTCCCTTTTCCCACAGCCTGAGCCCTCCCAGCGCGGGGTCTGGTCCGAGCCACCGCTGCCCCAGTGCGGGTGTGGCGCTTCCTCCTGCAAAGTAGCACACTGTCCACAGGTGCCCCTGGCGTGGGCGGCGCCGTCAGACTCGTGCCCCAGGTCGCCCGGGCGCCCGGCGGGGATCTTGCGATGAGTTCGTCGTGGAGCATCTGTGCCGGCCTTGCGACCTTTGCGGCGTCCTTGGGGGCGGTCCTGGATGTCAGGTGGATCACCCTGTCGGCTCCGATGTAGACGGCGCGCCCTGCCTTTGTGACTGCGGCCCTGACGGCTGCGACAAAGCGCGCCGGGTGCACCATGAACCGTCCGTCGGGCTCGATCCACATGGACTCCTCGACTTCTTCTTCGTGTTTCATCAGGTCGGTGATGCCAAACGGTTTGAGGGCGTGGGTGTAGTCCGTTTTGCCCTGGCTCATGCTGCTCGCGGGTCAGATTCATGCACGCGCCCGACACCAGATGCAGGAGTCTCACCGCGTCAGCACCGTCCCCGGGGTGGACCACGCCTCGCACAGGGCGGCGCCGTTGAGGATTTCGTATGCAGTCCGCCCCCGCTTTCGACTGTCGAGTGCGGGCTGCTCCTGCTTTCCGAGGCGCACGTTGACGTTCCTCAATCCCATGAGGGCCACCACAAAGGCCGAGTCCCAGTCTGTGGCGGGTCAGATTGCACCGGCTCTGCCTTTGCCGGCGGGCGCACCGATTGTCCACAGCTCCCATCGCACGTCGGGCCCCGCTGCGGCCATTTCGAGCGGGACCGACAGGTCGGCCTCGCCGTACCCCACAGTCCTCTGCTCGACTGTGTACTCCAGGCGCCCATTCTCGTCAAAGGACGACCGGTGCACTTTGCCATCGCACGACAGGAACGTCACCCGCGCATTCCGGGCGTCGAACGAATTGACCGTGTCGACGATCGAGGCGGCACACAAACCAAAAAAGGCGCGCTTCTGGTCCGGTGTACTCCTGCGGCGGCAGTCTCGGTCAGAGGGAATCCGGGTGCCCCAGGACTGGGACGCACATCATTGCGCTGAAATCGACGGCCGTGTCCCGAGTCATTTCGGTAATGTCGAGGTACCGCGCGGCATTTCCCCTGGACCGCGCCACATTGACTTTGGCCCGCATCGGGGTGTGTGCGTCGGTCCAGTCGAGTCCGAGCACGAGCCGCTGCGGCTTCTCTGGCGTTCCTGCGGCACCAGTTCGGGTCATGTGCGCGCTCTGTAGGACGGGACAACACCGCAGCGCACCTCGGTCCAATTTCGGGATTGGCCTGAGACAGACGAGGGCCACCTTTGCGGCGGTTGGGTCGTCCATGACCGCGCCGACTCTGCGGCCTGAAATGAGTGGCCGGCCGTGTTCCGGGATTCGGGGATTCGGGACGCACCGACGGACCGACGCGGACAGATCCAGGCCATAGTTGTCGGTATTAGGGTCGGCGGCCGACTCCCGGTACGATATCGGACATGTCGACTCGGAAGCCGATTCATCGCCTGGAGCGGGGGCCGATCGTCTGTGCTGGAGTAGATCAAGCCGGAGATCCCTACTACCAAGAGTCCACCCCATGGTCCAGCTGGTACAGTCTCCCGCGCGTTCCCTTATGCCCCGCTTCTCACTCCGGCAGGCACGAGTACGGTAAACGGCAGGTCAAGATGCTGCGCGTGACAATTGACACCAAACGGCGCCGGATTGCAGCTTTGGACGCCGACCAGCGTATGGATGATGCCGTCGGCGGTCTGAGCCCCGTGCACCTGTTCTGGGGTCCGAACATGGTGCGGTACGTGTTTGACATTGCTATGACGGACCGAGCGCGAAGGCGGTTTCCGTGGCCGATTCCAGAGTGCGATCCCGGGCAGCACCTGCTGTTTGCGGTGACTCCGTCTGCCACCCAGCTCGAGCAGGGCTGCATCTGTCTGTCGACACGGTGCCGCCAGGACGTCACGTGCCACCCCAGCCGGACGGCCCAATTTGCGCGGCTTCCCGAATGGCGGGGCGAGGGGAGATTGCAACTGTACGATGCCGATGCTACGCCTGCCAGCTCTGTTCGCGTTGTTTCCGAGGACAGCGGGCCGCGTCGCCGAATATCCATGCTCACGGTGCGGCTCGACTAGTTCAGACTTTGGATTCGGGTTGTTCGACTCTGTCCCGTAGTATAGGGCCCGCAGAGCATACACTGTCACAATTCCAGTCCGCATGCCGGTAGACCTTCCGCTCCCCGACGAGGCCGTGTTCAAAAAAGTGATGCGGCGCCACGGCGATCCGGCCACAACGTGGCGGCTTGCGCGCATCCCCGAGGCCAGTTGCTTTTCTGACACTGGACGTGCCATCGGGCCCAACGTGGCCAAGAATGCAAGTCGCCCGCCTTGCGGCCAGTGCACCCAAGTCTGACGTCCCGCAGGAGCCTTCGCCGGAAGGGTGGCAGTCCGAGGCCACGCCCATTTACCAGCGACTCGCCGCATTCCGACGATGCTTTGCGCCGTGCATCGGGCACGTTCGCGATGGGCAGGTCTTCTCTGGGCTTCCGGAACTGGCCATTACGACTCCCGAAGATCCGCTGGCCTCGGACATCTACGGCTCCGGCACTCTCTATCGGCCGACGCGCGGTCTGACCGGGTTTGTGTTTCGGGACTGTGGCACCGACCTGGAGCGACTGGCGCCGACGCTTGGAGATCGATTGGCGCTCGCCGTCGCTGGACGTGTTGTGGACATGCTGCGGCAGTTGGTCGAGGGCGGCGTGCTGGTGACGGATTTCCGCCTGACCAACATTGTGTGCACTCCGCCTGTCGGGCCTGATTCCGCCTGCCCGCGGCTCTGGTTTGTCGACACGGCCAGCATCGCAATTGGCCAGGCGCGACCCGCGTCGTCGTTTGCCCTTCTTGCCGTCCATTTCCGGGAGCAGCTCAAAGCACTGCTGCCGTTGCGATCGGATATGCAGGCTTTTTCGGTCGCCCACGTCACCCGGGATCCCGTCACGGCGGTCCGGATGCCTATTGGGGACGCCATCGGGCTGTCTGCAAAGCTGGCAGTGGCACAGCTGCTGCGATTCTCAGAAGTGCGCTGCGCAAATCCCGGATCCAAAATCCGAAACTCAAACATCCGCAGGCCTCTTTTCAATTCTTTCCAGAGATCGACAGAATTTGCGCCGCTGCATCGGAGCAACATACCGTTTGCCTCGCCAACGACCCTCGGACGCTACTCGACTTTTTCAAGGTGTACGAGCCGCACGCGCCGTGTATCAGCACACTGCTCTGATGGCCGGGCCCCGGGTCTCTGTCGGTGCCGCCTTCACTCAGGCCACGTACACTGCACCGCTGCAATATGCCCTTGGGGGGCGGTCTGAAGCACCCGAGGAACAACCCTGTACGCCCCTTACTCCGGCCGCCGAACACCTGGTCCGCCTTTACGGCCTCCAATGCGCTGGGGACCCTATTACGGAAAAGTCCGCACACCCAGTCTTGGCAAAGGCGACTACAATGATGACACTGGCCCATTTCCGAAAAACGCCTGCAGTCCCAAAGACGGACGCGAATGGCCTCGGATTCACAGAGACGACGATTCCGATCGGATCCAAGGGAGCGCTCATGCGGCTTATGGTGTATCCGTCGGGAAAGAACGTGATCAAGGTCGTCATCGATGGCAAGTATGCTGATTCCCAGGTGCGCAAGGGTGCGCGGTTTACCGAATCGTACACCCGGTTCTACACTGCTCAGGAGCAGTCGAAGCCATTCTACCCTTGCGACCCGAACGTTGTCAAGAGGGTCATTGGGAAGCTGGTGTACCCACACAACGGATGCGCTCGCACAAACTCGGGATACATCGAGGCGATGCCGCTTCCGCCGGGCATGTGATTCCAAATCCGGTAGCGGTCTCGTAAATTGCAACCGTTCGACGCTCACAACCCATGCCAGCCGGAGGCCTTATCATTGTCGGCGCCGAACCATTTGGAATTTTCCTTTCACCCTCCACCGTATCAATCTCGGCAAGCCGCAGACGTGATGCGACCGCGACGCAGCACGAAGTCGACGCAGGGAATGCGCAATCCTCTCGGCTTCGGTCGTCAAGTTCGCGCAGCATCGGCGGGAAAGTCACCTCAAGCCGGCCAAAGGGTCTTCTTTGAGAACCTCCGTACGGTCAACGTGGTCGTGCACACACAGACGCTGTCTGGCCCTCCGGGCCCCTGGGCCGGATACGTGCCCCGGGGAGCAGTCAGCCGACACTCGCGTGCCTGTCGCCAGTCGTCCAATTTTACTCAGCAGCGGCAGACGGTGGACGCGGGCACGGGAGGCGGCAACAAGAGGGCAGTCCTTTTGGTCTTTCGCAATTCGACCACCGGGGAGCCCACTTCCAAGATTCTTGCGGGGTCTGCGTCGGTGGCGGCCGCACTCGGTCACATCTACCGGTACGAGGCTGCCAACGGCGTCACCGGACCCGGCAACTCGGCCATCTGCGTTCACAACGTCGTCGTGAGCGCTGCGATCAGAGCAGACGGCCTCGAGCTCAGCAAACTCTCCGAATCCCCGCTCGTTGTTTCGACGACCAAGTTTCCCGGTGGAATTCCCTCCCCCAGAATAAGGCAGTGCCGCTGCGCCTAACACTTCAGACAGGCGTGTCCTGCATTATCCGCAACGACCCTGGTTCCCCCGACTCGATATCGGTGACGGCCTTTGTGAACAACCACACCAAAAAGGTGGCCCGGGCCTCGCCCATTCCGAGCCGCGCTCACCGCAGCGCAGGCCTCGTTTATTGCCCCGGGTGTCCTCAGCCCGGAAGGCCTCGACTCGGCGCTGGCCCAACTGCGACAGATCATCCTTAGTGCTTTGCCGCCATGCTCCGCAGCATAGGTATTTTCACTCGCCAGGACGCACTCTCGTGCGGCGCCGTCGGAATTGTACACTCTTCCATGTGCCCATGTGTTCCCCTGTGCGTCCCTGATCCGATGCAGGTCTCCCTGTGGGTCTCGGCGCTGGTGATGCCCATTGTGGCCGTCCGGGAAGGTGGGTCGCTCCTCTTGGTTGCAACAGCCGTGCTGCAGTTTGTCGGCACCGTTCTGGGTGACCGGGTCTCGGTGAGAGCGGTTCCCGGTGCCTTGTCGTGCGGCCCTGACCGACCGCAGCTGGACGTCCTCTTTGCGTCGACGGCAGCCGGCTGCGGACTGCTCGTGGACTTTCCGACCGCGGGGTGCCTCCTCTTTGGCCCCTCTTTCGGCGCCCTCTTCCGCCACTACTTGGACTGCGTCTGGTGGGTCACCGTCGGGCCAAACTGGGAACACGGCCCGCCACTGACTCGGTCGGCAGGGCCCCAGTCCGGTGTGCCCAGTTTGAGTTTGTGGGCCAGGTACCCAAGGCCAGAGTCCGTGCCGCGCGTCCGCTCATGCTGCCCGCAGTGCGTGGCGGGGGTGGTCTTTGTGCCCCTCATTTTCTCGGGCTTTGGTTGGGGCTCTATTCTGACGGGCGCTGCTACTGCTGCGGCCGTGGCATCGGTCGTGGTCAAGGCGGATCGCCGCGTCTGTGCCGACTCGCCTGCGCCACCGCGTGTCCTGTATTCGTATGGGTGCATCTGTGCCGGAATAGGGTGCTTCAGCCTCGGTGCGCCCGCCGCCATTGCCATCTCCGCGCCGCGTCTTCCTGACGGGCACAGGCGGGATTCTGGTCATCTCGGATTCCGAGAGCAAATGGGGCGGCGATCTGACTGTTGTGGTGGCGACCGCCGCGATCCTGGCAGGGGCCCTGTTTGCGGCCATTGCGAGCGGGTACAGCTGGCCGAGCCCCAGTCAGCGGTACCAGGTCGGTGCGTACATCTGCTCGGCAACTGCCGTGACGTCCATGTGGGCCACGGATGCGGAGCACTTTCTGGTCATGTCGGCCGTGTTCGGGTTTGGCGCCGGGCTCGTGCTGATCAATGCCAGGCGGGTTCCTGCACCCGGCCCGCCACCGCGGCGGTCTTACCCGCGCCCAGGTCGCTCTGCTTCAACGCCTCCAACGTGTACTTCATTCTGAGTCAGCGGCTTGCCGACGTGGCCGGGCCCGTCCTGCTGGCCAGTGGTCTTCCGCCCCGTGCACTCATGCAGGTGGCCCCTGCGTTCATTTCGGCTTCGCTGCTGCTGCTGCCGCCGGGGATCGAGCGTCTATCGGACATTCACATGGCCGGCATACGATGAATACAGCCGGCCCCCTACGCCCCGCCCTCATCCTCGTCCTCTCGGCCCGGCTGCCCAAACGGATTTCCCCTCGGCAGCCGATCGGGTCCGCGCACATCGAGCTCCACTTCGTCCCCCTCGATGAGATTCTCTCGAATGGAACTGCGCTCGTCTCGCATTGTGGACGTGTGCACTGGGAGCAGCGCGTACCACGTCACGGACAGGCACACAAACGCCACGTCCATGTGAACCGCGTCTGCGTGCTACAGTCAGGCGATGTCCTCCCCCGCGGTGCACCGCGACACTCACCAAATGTGACGACGTTGCTGATGGCGCCGCTCAGGTCCGATCCGCCCAGGATGCACACCATGCTCAGGATGATCGTAAAGCCGGCCCACAGCGTGTTTGCAATGTCCTGGTGCTCCATCCGACCTGGGCGCCGTCATGCACCGCCGCACCTCCGCCGCGAGTGGTCGCACCCGATACGATTCCAAACATCAGCATTCCCGGAATCAGCCACAGGATGGCCACGGCTGCGCTGCAGTCCACGGGTCAGCCATCAGCACCCGGCCCGTCACGCGCATTTCGCACCCAATATTGTTCACGTAGCTGGTGGCCGGGCTCGGGAGGATTTGCTCCGTCTCGTTGCCGTCGTCGTGCTTAAAGTTTAGCACACTGAAGCGCCCGAGCAGCACCAGCCACGAGGCCAGGAACACCAGCACCTGGGCGCCGTGAGTGCGCGTACCCCGGCCCGGGGAGTGGACAGAATCGCACCACAAGGACGCGCACGGCAATATGCATCGGATCCTGCGTTGTGGGCCTCTATGGCAGCGGATATATCCAACCCTACGAGATGACCGACGGCTCTTCCTGGCTCCGAACAACGATGCTGGTTTTGAATGCCGTCCCTGGGATGCGCTCGTACGCGACCGTGCAGATGCAATCAATCAG
>CAXBOF010000003.1:0-22822 GCA_963977205.1 uncultured Phycisphaera sp.
CGATCGAGCTGGCTGCGGAGATCGTTGATCTGCCCGGCGTACCGCTGCTCGGTGCCGCGGAAACCCTCGCGGTATTCGTTGTTGTCCGACTCGAGCTCGGTGATGCGGGCCTGGAGGGCTGCCACGGTTTCGGTTTGCTGCTGCTGGAGTGACTGCACGCGGTCGGCCTCGGCCTGGAGGTTTTCCTGCGCCCGCTGACGGGCGGCCTCGGCATCGGCGACGCTCTGCGTGAGCGACGCGTTCTGGCCCTGCTGGCCTCGGAGCACATTCAGCAGTGAACCGGTCGAAGCGCCGGGGAAGGCCTCCGTCTTGGCGGCCAGCTCATCGAGGCGGTCGCCCTTGTTGCCGGTGACCTTGGAGTAGGTCGTGTCGAGCGTGTTGCTCAGGTAGCGGACAAGGCTGACGCCCTGCTGCTTGGCTTTGGTGAGGTCGGCGGTGATGGCCGGGTCGGCGCGGTCGGCCTCGCGGACGTAGTCGCGGTAGTTCTGCTCGGTGTCCTCGATCTGCTTGCGGTAGTCGATGTTGTCGCCATACAGGATGACCGACACCACAAACAATCCGAAGGCGATGACAGCGAGCAACACCACGGTGATCCCAACACCAACACCCATACTGGTTCTTGCCGCCATGACGCTTCACTCCATTCGGCGGTGACCGCCGAGACTCGACCACTCCCCTTGCCGACGCTCCCGCGGCAATGGGAAAGATGTAATCCGATTCCTGACCGCATCGGGCCCTTGGCCCGCAGGCATGCAGCCGATTCGGGGGCGATCCGTCACCCGCACCAAAGCGGCCCTGCCGGTCCCGGCCCAACAGAGCCGACACCCACACGCCGAGTCTCGCGGCCTGACCCCCCTACGTCAAGCGCCGCACGCCTCCCAAAGACCGAACGACACTCGTTTTCCATAAGATAAGCTCCACACCCCTTCCGATCAGAGCGGCATCGGTGTTGCGAGCTTGGCCAAACCTTCTTCATACTTTCTTCATCTGTTCGGTCGAGTATAGATCAGGAGGTCCTCTTTGCACATGTACTACACACTGCTCCAAGCCGACCCGGATTCGGCAGTCCAGGCGGTCGACAATCTCGATGTGATCCTGCGCATCGGGCTGGCAGCAGCCCTTGGAATGATCGTGGGCTTCGAGCGCAAGAAAGCCGACAAGCCCCTGGGCAGCCGAACGATGGCCCTGATCGCGGCCGGGGCCGCCGGGTTCACACTCATGGGCGTGGAGATCGCCTCGCAGGTCAGATTCGGCAGCGGGCTCCAACTCGACCCCACGCGCGTGCTCGCGTACATCATCACGGGAGTGGGCTTTTTGGGCGCGGGCGCGATCCTGCAGACCAAAAAAGGCATCTCCGGCATGACCACCGCTGCGAGCATCTGGACCTCGGCCGGCGTCGGGGCCGCCTGCGGGCTCGGGCTCTTCGTGATCGCATTCACGCTCTTTGCGGTCATGTTCGTGATGCTCTGGGTGCCCTGGCTGGGAGCTTTCAGAAACGAGAAAGAAGAGCCGGAAGAAGATTGATTCAGAACGAACTTCCTGTGTGACACCCTGCGTGAGCACCGTTCTCTGGTAGGCTCTTGGCATCACTTCTCAACAGGAGGCCAAGTCATGCCAAGAGCACTCTCCGCTGCTTTCACACTCACGATCCTCGCAGCCGGGCTCACACTGGGCGGATGCGTCCACCCGACGACCCCCAACCTCTCGATGAGCACCACCTCGCAGCGGCGGGTCGCTGCCGATCGCAACACCAACTACAGCAAGATCACAGATGACCGCCGCATCACGCCCGCGCCCATGCTCGCTGCCGGCCCGATCGAGGGCAGGCGCACACTCGGCACACTCATCGCACTCGACAGCCGAAACATCCTCATGATCCCCTTTGCCGTCGAGGACAAGAAGAGCACGTTCGACGACAAGGACCCCTACAACACCGGCGGCGGACGCGAAGGCGGGATGAAGCTCCCCACAAACACGTACACGGGCCTCCAGCCGCCCATCCAACCCCGTGGCAGCGAGGTCCGCTGGCACAACGTCTTCTTCCACGATCTCGACACGGGCGAAGACTGGGCGCTGCTCGATTCACGGGCCGTCGTCAGCCACTACCAGACCTTCTGGACGCGCGAAGGCGACGGCTGGGAACATAAAACCGATCTCATCGTCTTTGCCGTCACCACTATCGACTCCGACGGCGACAACTACCTCAACGACGACGATGCACGCATGATCTACATCACCGACGGCGACGGACGCAACGCCAGACGCATCTCGCCCGAGAACGCACAGATCATCGGCTTCCGACTCGACCCCGACACGCGCCGGCTCTGGCTCTCGGCCATCGTCGACTCCAACAACGACGGCAAGTTCCTGCCGCTGGACGATCGCATCCCCTACTACTGCGACCTCGACACAGGAGAGATGGCGAACTGATGGGCCGGCTCAGCGATATTGGTTCAATAGATTAGTGCGCATTGATGTATCAACGCCGCCTGCGCACCCCATGCACGCCCGCGAACCCGAGCAGCAATGCGCCCGATGGTGTCGGCACAAACGAGAAGTTGTAGCTGATGTCACCATTGCTGGTCGCGCGGGTCACAAGCTGATAATCCCCGGCAGGAAGCACACCCATAAACGATTCGCTGTTGTCGCCGGGAAAGAGGGGAGCACTTGAGAAGACTGTCCCCCCGGGCCCGGACAGGACAGCCGCGTACCAGCCGCCGTCGTTGCTGAATGACGCGTTGTAGTCGAAGTCGTACGCGACAGAACCCGTGACCGTGAATTCGATCGTCGTGACCGATTGCGCGTTGCCGCCCTTGATGAAGAACTCGGACGCGGCATTGGCACCCGAACCGGCAAACGCCCCCTCCGCGGACAGTTCGGCGGCCAGGCTCATCGAAGCGATGATGTCGTTGAAGCCGCCCGCGGCACTGCCCGAGAAGGGAAGCAGCTCCGTGCCGCCCTGCACCACGAACGCCTCGTTCCCCAAGGGGTCGCCCGTGTTGACATCAATAAGATCCGGGACATCCGCTTCGAAGGTGAGCGACACATCGCTCACCTGAGCAACCGCGGGCATCGCAAGGCCTGAGACGACAAGAGCCCCGATCGCTGTGTTCAAACGCATGCTGACCTCCCGTTTTCAGAAACAGACCCAGAGCCCAAACTAATTGGCCCCCGAAGGCGTGTCAAGAAAATGCGGGGATTTCACGCGATCTACACACCGCGATCACTCGACCCCAGCTTCTCAAGCTCATCCGCGTACCGCTCACGCAACGGCTCAACAACTTCCCGCAGGAACCGCTCCGTCTGCTCCACGCTCCGGCCGACGTACTTCATCGGGTCCAGAAGCTGATCCTCGGTAAGCAGGTGATGCACGCTCTTGAACGCGGGATCGGCCTTGAGTCGCTCGATGAGGTCGTTGTCGAGACCCTCCTGCTTCACTCGCATGCCCGCGGCCTGTGCGTGCACGCGGATTTTCTCGTGCAGGTCCTGACGGTCGCCGCCCGTCTTGACAGCCTCCATCATGATGTTCTCCGTCGCCAGGAACGGCAACTCCGCCATCAGGTTCTTCCGCACCATCGCCTCATTCACGACGAGACCGGACGCGACCTGGTGCATGAGGTCCAGCGCCCCGTCGAGCGCGAGGAAGGCCTCGGGCAGCGAGAGTCTGCGGTTCGACGAGTCATCGAGCGTGCGCTCGAGCCACTGCGTGGCGGCCGTGTCGTAGGCGTTGCCCACGAGGTTCATGACGAAGCGCGTAAGCCCACAGATCCGCTCGCACTTCATCGGGTTCCGCTTGTAGGGCATCGCCGACGAGCCGATCTGGTTCTTGCCGAACGGCTCGTCGATTTCCTTGCGGTTGGAGAGCAGGCGGATGTCGGTAGCGATCTTGTGGAGGACGGCAGCGATGGAGGCGAGGTTGGACAGGATCACCGTGTCAACCATGCGCGGGTAGGTCTGCCCCGTCAGCATGTATACGTCGTCGTAGTCGATGACATCACCAAACTTGTTCCGGAATTCCTTTTCGAGTGCGTCGACCTTCGCCGCATCGCCATTCATCAGGTTGAGAAACGACGCCTGTGTCCCGGTTGCTCCTCGCAAACCTCTCAAAAAAATTCGGTATCCGGTGAGTTCGTCGATCAGCAAGAGCGACAGATCGATTTCATACGCGTAGCCCGCGAGACGTCTACCAACAGTTACGGGTTGAGCTGTTTGATAGTGCGTAAAACCAAGGCATGGGAGGCCCTTGTAATTCTGGGCTTCGTTGCCGAACGCCATAAGGAGTCGTATCAGCTTCTTCCCGATCAGACCGGTTGCATAACTCAGGGTGAGCAAATCCGCATTACACACCACATCCTGACTCGTCATCCCGAGATGAATAATCGGGCGCGCCTTGGGGCACTTGTCCCCCCACGCGTGCACATGAGCCATCACATCATGCCGAAGCTCGGCCTCGTACTTGGCCGCCAGCGCCAGATCCTCGTCGGTGACCTCCAGATTTGCCCGGAGCTCTTCGATCTGCTCGGGCGTCACCAGCGGCTTGTCCCAATCCTTCGTGACTTCATACTGAGCCTCAGCGACGGCAAGCCAGATCTTCCGCCACGTCTGGAACTTGTGCCTGGGCGACCAGATCCGGCACATCTCCGGGCTCGCGTTGCGGGCGGCCAGGGGGCTGGTATACGTGTCGTGCGGGCTTGGCTCATTATGTCCTCTTCTCTCCGGTGGGGGCGGCGTCCCGCCGCCCGACTCCATGCTTCTCACTATCCAACCGGTCTCCCAGGCCATTAGCGCCGGGACGCCACCCCCACCTCTCTGGCTGCTGAAATCACCGCTCCCATCTTCGGAATACCCTCTCAGGCGGGATTTGCTACACGGCGGCCGCTGCACACTTTCCACGAGGAGTCCGAATCTCATGTCCAATCACAAGCTCAAACTCACGCTCGCCATCGCCGCGGCCCTGCTCTCGGGTCACACGGCTGCTCAGGACGAGGAAAAGAAGGCGACGACCTCGCACGCAAGCGCCGACCTGCCCGACGGCTTTGCCGTCCTCGAAAAGCATGTCGAGGCCATCGGCGGCGTCGAAGCCAACATGAAAATCAAGGGCGTCCAGATGATCGGCTCCTTCGATATGCCCGCCATGGGCGTTGGTGGCAGCGTCGACATCAAAATGGCTGCCCCCGACAAGCGCGTCATGATCATCGGTGTCGAGGGCTTCGGCCAGATCAATCAGGGCACCGACGGCAAGGTCGCCTGGACCACACAGATGCCCGGCACGCCTCCCACCATGCTCGAAGGCGAAGCCGCTGAGGAGCAGATCGAGGACGCCGATTTCTACAGCCGCGTCAAGCCCCGCGAGGAGTACACCTCCGCTGAGAACATCGGCGTCTTCACGCACAACGATGTCAAGGTCTACAAGATCAAGCTCGTCGACACCCGTGGCAACCACTCCGAAGCGCTCTACGAGGTCGAGTCGGGCCTGCTCCGCAAGCAGGCCATCAAGAGCGCACCCGAGTCCGCCAACTACTCGAGCGTGACTGAGTTCAACGACTACCGCGAGGTCGATGGAGGCCTGAAGATGCCCTTTGAGCTCGTCGTCTCCGCCCAGGAAATGGGCCAGACCATCACCTTCAAAGAGATCAAGATCGACCCCGAGTTCGCCGACGACGCCTTCGACGCCCCCGGCACGCTCTGATCGACTGACCATCGAACCACCGAGCGCCCCAGTACGGGGCGTTTTTTCATGGGCTGGGAACCATCGGGCGATTGGCGCGTCCAAGCATGGAGTCACACCGAGGAGCCATCACCATGCGCACGCCGACCGCACTGCTTCCGCTCGTCCTTCTGGGCACGCTCGCCATGGCCCCGAATCCGGGATTAGCCGCACTGGGCGGGCCCACTGCCATCCAGCCCTCTACCAACCTGCCCGACGGCTACAAGGTCCTTGAGGACTACGTCGAGGCGATCGGGGGCGAGAAGGCGTACCGCAAATACAAGTCCGAAGAGCTTACTGGCACGATCGAGATCCCCGCCCTCGGCGCCAGCGGCACGATCGTCCTGAGACGACAGGCCTCCACCAAAACGATGGTCACCATCGAACTCGAAGGCCTCGGCTCGATCATCCAGGGCACCAACGGCGAGGTCGCCTGGCGCTCGCAGCTGGGCATGCCCACCGAGATCCTCGAAGGCGACGAAGCCAAACGGCTCATCAACGAGGCCAACTACTACGCCACCGTCGAGCCACGCAAAACCTACACAGAAGCCAAGACCGTCGGCAAGGTCACGTTCGACGGCGTGGAGTGCTACCAGCTCGAACTCGTCACCCGCTGGGGCGACCACCAAGTCGGCCTCTTCGAGGTCGAGACCGGGCTGCACCGCAAAATCTCCACCCGAACCGCGCCCGGCTCGGACACTTTCACCACCGAGACAACCTACAACGACTACCGCAGGGTCAAAGGCCTCAAACGCCCCTTCTCGCTCGAGATCAGCGCGATGGGCATGAAGCAGGTCATCACCTTCGACTCGATCAAACTGGGCACCAAGTTCGACAAGGACACCTTCGACCCGCCCAAGAACTAGCCCGGGCCGAGTAGACTCATTGCATGGGCGATGAGCGGTTCAAGATCACGACCGTCTGGACGGGCAACACCGGCTCGGGCACTTCGTCGTACGACGGCTACCAGCGGGCGCACGAGTTCCGGGCCAAGGGCAAGCCAGCGCTGCCAGGCTCGTCGGCCCCGATGTATCAGGGCGACGCGTCGCGGTACAACCCGGAGGAGCTGCTCATCGCGGCTGCCAGCGCCTGCCACATGCTCTGGTATCTGCATCTGTGCGCTCAGACCGGCATCGTGGTCGAGTCGTACGAGGATTCCGCATTCGGGGATCTGACGATCCATCCCGCCGGCTCGGGCGAGTTCACGCGGATCACGCTTTGCCCGCGCGTCACGATCCGCGCCGGCTCGGACCCGGAAATTGCCCAGGACCTGCACACCGAGGCGAGCAGCATGTGTTTCATCGCGCGGTCGCTCAAATGTGACGTCTTGCACAAAGCGGCGATCACCGTCGCCGGCTAGGCCGATCGCGCAAGGTGGTACCATCAGGCTGTGAACGAGGGACCACTCCATACCAACGGCAAGCTCCCTGATGATGCGGAGCGACCCAGCGACGAGGCGCTCGTGGCGGCGATCCGCAGCGCCGAATCCCCCGAAGCGGTCCGCCAGGCCTGGCGCGATCTGCTCGTCCGATTCCAGCCCCTGATGCACAGCCTCTGCCGCCAGATGCTCGGCCCCACGGCCCAGATCGACGACACCTGCCAAGACGCCCTCATCAAGGTCATGCGGGGCCTGCATACCTTCGATGAAAGGGCCCGCGTCTCGACGTGGATCTACCGCGTAACGGTCAATTGCTGCCTTACTCAGCTGCGAAAGGACGGCCGCCACAAGACCGTCACCCTCGATTCCGGGCTCAAAACCGCGTCCGGACCCGGTTCTTCGGGCTCGCGCCCCACGCTCGGCGATTTCTTGCCACAATCAAGGGAACCAATCCCGGGCAGGAGCGTCCAACAAGAAGACCAGAGGGCACTCGTCACAGAGGCCCTTGGGAATCTGGACCCGGATCTTCGGAGCGTTCTGCTCCTCCGGGACGCCCAGGGATTGGATTACGCCCAGATCGCCGAGTTGCTGGAGGTCAGGGTTGGAACGGTCAAGAGCAGGATTTTCAGGGCGAGGCTCGCTCTGAGACAATCGGTTGAGAGCGTCCGGGCCGCGCGGCTCGGGCCGAGCGAAGCCAAGGACACGAAGCTGGACAAGGACGAAGCGTAAGGCATGTCGGACACGAACCGTGACATCTTCATCGCCCTCATCGACGCGGGGCTCGACGAATCGACGATCCTCTCGTTCATCGAGGGCGCCTCGGTCGACGCGGCTGCGATCGTCGAGGCGCTCGGCACCGATGCGCACCTTGCCGACCTGGTTTGGCAGCTGCGCGCCGATCGCCAGGCACTGATGCAGACCGCCACGCCCACGGTGAGCCTTGCCCAGACAGAGGCGATGGTGGACGCGGTCCTGGATCAGGAACTGATCGAGAAGATCGATTCGGACGATCTGGCTGCGATCGAGCGGACCGGGCGGAGTGCTGGCAACGTGCGCAAGCCGACGCACAAACCCGTCAAGGTCCGCCGCGCCCGCCGGGTGCCCAGGCGCGCCCGCCGCATCACGTTCGGTCTCGCCTCAGCCGCGATCGTTGTGCTCGTCCTGAGCGTCACGCTGCCGCGTCTGGATTTCGACTTTGCCTCATCGCCTGCGCCCGAGCGCACGATCGCCGAGTCCAACGAGGGTCAGGAAGCGCCGATCCGTCTCGCGCAGGACGATGCGTCTGAAACGAACCCTCAAACCGAGACCACTCCGCGATCGACACCCGATCGCCCGAGCATCCTGAGCCGACCCATCGAGCGTCCGATCGTGGTCGCGTCCGCAGCCGACGCCCTCGAACTGGCGAGGCAGGGGCGGCTGATCGTGCGGCTGTCGGGCACGCGGGTTTCGTCTATAGAAGAGACCCGGCGCTTGCTCGCTGGCGATAGCGACCTGGCGCGGTTCGCTGCGGTCAACGGCTCACTCGAAGAAGACGCGGTTCTTACGCTCTTGGACGCGCTGCCCAGGCAGATGCAGCCGGTGATGGCCAGCGCGGACGATGCGCCGACCGCAGCCGAGCGCACCAGCCGCGAGCAGCAGGGCGCGTACATGCTCCGCGTCGAGCCGAGCGAGCGGGCTTTTAAGCTCCTGATTGCCAAGCTTCAGGATCAGCCGGGCATGACTGTTGAGCTTGTCGGCTCGGTCGAGGCCGTCACGACACCCGCAAATGCGGGCGACATTACCAGTCTCGCCGGCGAGCCCGCGTCGTGGCGCTCACGCATCAGCGTGCCGGTGGTTGTGGAAGCGATCAAGTAAATCGACTCTACTCAACCAGTGGCGGAGGCTTCCAGCCTCCGCTGTCCAGCTCTTTCAACCGGACAAATTGTGCAAGACTTGCCGCGGAGGCTGGAAGCCTCCGCCACTGGCACATTCATACGCCCGCGCATCAGCCCGTCACGATATTGACCAGCCGACCGGGCACAACGATCACTTTGTGCACGGTCTTGCCCGCTACCTGCTCGGCGATGGACTTCTCATTGAGCGCCAGTTCGCGGAGTTCATCTTCTGACGCGCCCGCCGGCACACTCAGGCGGGCTTTGACCTTGCCCAGGATCTGTACAGCGATCTCGACCTCGTCATCGACGAGCATCGATTCCTCGTAGCCGGGCCAGTCGGCGTGCGCGACCGAGCCCTCGTGGCCCAGCTTGTGCCAAAGCTCCTCGGCAAAGTGCGGCGCAAACGGAGCGAGCACGCGCACGAACCGGTCCATCTGATCCTTCGTCACGCCCGTTTTGAGGGCCGCGTTGACGAACTCGATCATCGAAGCGATCGCCGTGTTGAACGCCAGACGCTCGACATCCTCGCCCACCTTGGCGATCGTGCGGTGCAGCTGCTTCTCGGTCGCGATGTCGGCCTGCTCGGCGAACGTCAGCGATCCCGACGCTTCATCGACGCACAGCCGCCACGCGCGCTGGAGGAAGCGGAAGAGCCCGACCGTGTCGTCGGTGTTCCAGGGCTTGCTCGCCTCGAGCGGCCCCATGTACATCTCGTACAGCCTGAACGTGTCGGCCCCGAACTGATCGATGATCTCGTCCGGGTTGATCACGTTGCGCAGAGACTTGGACATCTTGGCGATCGTGCGCATGACCTCGTCGCCCGTGCGAGCCTCAAAGAAACGCCCCGCCTTTTCTTCGACGCAGTCCACGCCGACCAGGCTCCGGTCGGTGCGCATAAAGGCGTGACTGGTGATCATGCCCTGATGGAAGAGCTTGCGGTAGGGCTCGGGGCTTTTGAGGTGCCCCAGGTCGTGCAGGATCATGTGCCAGAACCGCGCGTAGAGCAGATGCAACACCGCGTGCTCGGCCCCGCCGATGTAGAGATCCACGCCGTCTTCGCCCAGCCAGTACGTGTCGGCCTCTTGACTAATGAAAGCCTTCTCGTTCTTCGGGTCGAGGTAGCGGATGTGGTACCAGCAGGAGCCCGCCCAGCCGGGCATGGTGTTGGTCTCGCGCACAACGGGCGTGCTCGGGTCGAGCGCCTCGATGCCGGCCGCGGCCGCGGTGGTGTGCACCCAGTCCGTCGCCTTGCCAAGCAACGGCTGGGGATCCTCGCTCTCCTCGGGGTGGTAGTCCGTCAGGTCGGGCAGCAGGACCGGCAGGTGCTGCTCGGCGACAGCGTAGTGATTGCCCGCCTCGTCGAACACGATCGGGAAGGGCTCGCCCCAGTAGCGCTGCCGACTAAAGAGCCAGTCGCGCAGGCGGTAGTTCACCTTGCTGTGACCGATGCCGGTCTTCTCGAGCCATTCGATGGTCGCGTTCTTGGCGCTCTCCTGATCGAGGTTGTTCAGGCTGACATTGGCGCTGTCGGAATTGGCCGCGTAGCCGGCGCCGGCGTAGGACGCGCCGGTGTGCGCAAAGTATCGGCCCTGACGGAAAATGCTCTCGAGCTCGGCGAAGTTCTCGACGCCGAGGTCTTCGAATGAGGACTCGTACTCTTTGCGGATCGTGCCGCGGGCGTTCTCGCCAAAGACCGGGCCGGTATCGTGCTCGCGCCTCGTGCGGATCGCTTCGAGCACCTCGGGGTAGACATCTGGCGGCAGGCTCGATGTTGTCACGAGCCCGAGGAAATCGGCGAGCACGTGTTTCCAGCGGTCGGTCGTGCGCTCTTCTTCGTCGGCGTTGTGGACGAAATAGGACATCGCCAGGATCGTGCGCGGATAGACGACGTCGCGGATGGGCAGGTCGAACTTCTTGGCGAACTCGTAGTCGCGCTTGTCGTGCGCGGGGACAGCCATGATCGCGCCGAAGCCGTAGGTCGCCAGGACGTAATCGCTCGTCCAGACGGGGATCTTCTCACCACTGGCGGGATTGATCGCATACAGCCCGGTGAAGCACCCGGTCTTGTCCTTGTTCTCCATCCGGTCCTTGTCGGAGCGGTTGCGGGCGGCCTCGACATACGCGGCAAGCTCGGCGACATCGGTCCCATCGCGCGGGGCCCTCAGTACCGAGGCGACGATATCGTGCTCGGGCGCGACGACCATGTACGTCGCGCCGAAAATCGTGTCGGGCCTTGTCGTAAAGACCCGGATCGCGGGGGTGAACTCGGTGTCCGTGTCCGGGTTGTCGAGATCGAGTTCCAGCTCGAAGTCGATCTCGGCTCCCTCGGAGCGCCCGATCCATTCCCGCTGCTGGGTCTTGGTGCTCTCGGGCCAGTCGAGCTCATCGAGCCCGTTGAGCAGCCGATCGGCCAGCGCGGTGATGCGGAAGAGCCACTGCTTGAGGGGCTTGCGCAGGACGGGGTGCCCGCCTCGCTCGGATCGTCCGTCGATGACTTCTTCGTTGGCCAGCACTGTGCCCAAGGCCGGGCACCAGTTGACGGTCTGCTCGCCGACGTAGGCCAGACGGTAGTTGTCGATGAACGTGCGCTGCTCGGTGGCGTTCAGCTCGTGCCATTGGCGGACGCCCATGGGCTCGCCGCCGAGAGCCTCGGTGGCTTTCTCGCCCTTGGTGATGCGGACGAGCTCGCCCTCGATCGAGACGCGCCCCGTGCCGCCCTCCATAAGCTGGATCAGCTCGCTGATCGGTCGGCAGCGGCTCAGTTCCTCGTCGTACCAGCTGTTGTAGATCTGCACGAAGATCCACTGCGTCCAGCGGTAGTAGTCCTCGTCGATCGTGGCGAACTCTCGGCCCCAGTCGTAGCTGAAGCCGAAACGCTTGAGCTGGCGACGGAAGTTGTCGATCGTCTTGCGTGTGAACGAGGCCGGGTGCTCGCCCGTGTTGATGGCGTGCTGCTCGGCGGGCAGGCCGAAGGCGTCGAAGCCCATCGGGTGCAGAACGTTGAAGCCCTGCATTCTCTTGTATCGGCTGATGATGTCGGTGGCGGTGTAGCCCTCGGGGTGCCCGACGTGCAGGCCCGCGCCGGAGGGATAGGGGAACATGTCCAGCGCGTAGAACTTGGGGCGGCTGGCGTCGAAGCCCGGCTCACCCGGATTGGGGACGCGGTAGGTGCCCCGCTCCTCCCAGACGCCCTGCCACTTGCGTTCGAGATAGCCGGCGAGCTTGGCTGTATACCGATGCTCGGGGGCGTCGCTGGTCGTGTTGGTTGCGTTTTCGGCCATCAGGGGCAATCCTAGCCGATCAGGCCGGGGATCACCGGGTCAGTAGTCGCGGCCGCGGACGCCGTTGGGTGTGTCGTGGAGGGGCAAGCCCGCCTCCCAGCCCGGCAGCACAACAGGCTCCGTCGCCTCGCTCAATCGGTGCTCGCTTGCGTGGCCGTCGGCGAAGACCATCGGACGATTGTCCCGGTCCGCGTCCGGCTCGGTGCGCAGATGCGAGAGTTCGCGATCAAACAGCAACACTTTCGCACTCGGCGATTGCACGTCGCTCACACGCACAGGGTGGTACAGCCTCGGATCGTCGACGGCTTCCTCGCGCCAGAGCTGCGGACGGGCCATGAACGATCGGCAGTACTCGAACGAGGTGACTTCTACGGAATTGGCCATGTTCTCCCAGGGCGGATCTTCACGCTGCGCTCCGCCGCCGAGCCATGTGGTGAAGTGCTCGCGCCACGGAGCAACCTCATGCATGAGGCCGGGCCAGTACAGCGCGATATCCCAGTAGCCGGGGCCGATGCCCATCCCCGGCTCGCCGGGAGGCGAGAGTGGAATCATCGATATGCCGTCATACCACGGGTATTGCTCGTCATAGTGCTGTGTGTAGAGCTCAAAGACCGTGTGCGTTTGTCGCAGGTTGGCGAGCGTGATGCTCTTCTCCCCGACGGAGCGCACGCCCCAGAGAGCCGGCACAATCAGCGCTATCAGCACACCGATGATACCGATCGAAACGAGCAACTCGATCAAAGAAAAGCCGGCTCTTAGAAAGGCAGGCCGAACACGCCTCGATTCGGGTTGCCGTAGTTCTTGATGACCCATGGAATCCATTGCTGACGCTCCCTGCTCCAGACAAATTGGAAACCCACAAGATTGCGTTCACGTGTCTCATCATCGCGACCGACCGGAACGGGGACCTCCATCGGTAATTGGACTTCCACGATGTCCAGCTTGTCCTCCACAGGATCAAGTTCACTCATCGGGAAGGCTGTCGCGCCACCAAGCTTTGTAGTGCCTTCTCCGAATCCCTTGGCCGTCATCGACTCGGCGACGTAAGCCCCACGCTGGTAGATCGGTCTGACCTCAAGGCTCTGGAGATCCATCGGGAGCATCGCAAAGTGTTCCTTCCACGATTTGCTCTGCTCGAGTTGTTCGGGAGTGGGTTCCTTGATCTCGACGGGCTGACCTCGGGCCACGCGTGCCCGCAGATCGCGCATGTAGTCGGGGTTGATCATGGATTCGAGCCGTTCGCGGAACGCGTCGGCCAAGTCCGCCCGCTGACTGGCATTCACAGAAGGCAGACGCGCAGCCATCAGCACCGATTCCGCCCTCGCCTCGGCGCGCCGGATGTCCGCTTCGATCGTTACCTCGGTGGGCATCGTGTCGTACGAGCCGGAGAGCAGTTCCTCGACATGCTCACTCGGGGTGGAAACCTGATCGCTTACCGCAGGCTTTGCTCGATTCGATGACGCGGGCCAAAACGTCCGGACAGCGAGCGTCACGCCGACGACTGCGATGAGAATCGCCACGATCAATTTCGCTTTCATGCCATAAGTGTAACTTTGGCTGTCCGACGACGCAATGAACGCGTCCGATGACGCCTGAGCGGGGGATTTGCACTCAACACCGGGCCCCCGACGGGCCGATGGTTGTCTGCACGACGAACGGACTTACCATCGCACCCATGCCCACGCACGCCCTCATCCTGTCCCGCGGCACACGGACCGCCAGCCCGACCGGGCATCAGGTCCAGGGCTTTCTCATGTTCGCCGATAAGCTCCGCGCGCAGCTCGGGCTGACGACCGAGCTGCGCGATGTTGAGACGCTGGCGGATATCCGGGCCGGGCTTGAGGATGCGTGCCGGGCGGGTTCGGGTGTGGATGCGGTGCTGGTGATGCCGCACTGGTCGGACAAAGCCGAGGTGCTGGCGGAGCTTTTCGCCGAGTTTGCTGGGCGCGAGCCTCGGCCGAGGCTGGTGATGCTGGATTACTACGCCCCGACGAGTTCGCCCCACTTTGCGGTCTTGCCGCATGTGGATCTGTATATCAAGCGCCAGACGCTCAAGGACCTTGCGCAGTACCAGCGAGACTACGCGGGCGGGTTCGTGTACGCGGACTTCGTGCAGGGAGCGCTCGGGTTTGACCTGGGCGACTGGCACTTCGGGAGCACGCCCGACCCGGCGCACATTCACAAGCTTGTCAGCGGCTGGAACCTGGGCGTCTGCTACCGCAACCGGATGCTGCTCAAACTGACGGACCGGGCACCGCTGCCCTGGCGGCTGCGGCCGATCGACATCAATCGGCGTGTGGGCTCGATCAACCGCGTGGGCAAGCAGGAGTGGTACCAGTTCAGCCGGGGCAAATTGCTCGACGAGATCGAAGGCCTCGAGAAGAAGTTTCGTATGACCGGCACCGGGCGCGCCAGCGCCAAGCGGTACTTCCTCGAACTCGGGCTCAGCAAGATCACACTCAGCCCCTTCGGCTGGGGCGAGGTCTGCTTCCGTGACTACGAGGCCATCGCCTGCGGCTCATTGCTCGTCAAACCCGAGATGACGCACCTCGAAACCAGCCCGGACATCTACATCCCGGGCGAAACGTATGTGCCCATTCCGTGGGATTTTCAAGGCGCCAGTGAAGTCTGCGAGCGATACCTGCGCGACCCGAAGGCGTCCAAACGCATCATCCGCAATTCGCGTGCGGTGCTCAGGGATTACTTCAAGAAGGATGGCTTCGTGCGGGATATCGAGCGGACACTTGGAAGGGTTGTCGAACTCGACTGAGTCTTGCTCCCTCTCCACTTAGGGGAGAGGGCTGGCGTGAGGGGATCTTGAAGCTCTTACCTCGCTTGCGTTACTGGCTCATCAGATACATGCCCTCATCCGCCCGCTTTGCGGGCACCTTCTCCCCCGAGGGGAGAAGGAGGAGGAGTCAGACGCCAACCTTCTCGCGTGCTTTCTCGTCGAACAGCTTCTTCGCCTCGCCGGCGATGTAGAAGCTGCCCGTCACGCACATCAGGTCGCCCTTGCCCAGGGCGCGGGCGGCGGTGTTGATGGCCGCCTTCACGTCGGGCTCGACCTGCGACATTTTGCCGGTCAGCTCGGTGAACCGCGAGCGCAGCAATTCGGGATCGACGGCCCGTGGGTTGCTCGACTTGGTGAAGACGATCTTGTCCGCACCGCGCGAGATTTCTTCGAGCAGTCCGTCGATGTCCTTGTCGGCTGCGCAGCCGAAGACCACGACCATGGAGTCGTAGCGGGTGTGTGCGCCGATCGCACGGACGAGTGCGCCGACGGAGTCGCGGGTGTGCGCACCGTCGATGATGATGCGCGGGTTGTCCCAGATCAGCTCGGCCCGGCCGTGACGGCGCGTGCGCGCGAGCCCCTCGGCGACGCGGACCTCGGGCGTCTCGAAGCCGAGCAGCTTGAGTCGGTCGAGCGCCGCCAGCGCCAGGCCGCAGTTGGGCGCCTGGTGCTCGCCGGGCAGGGGCACCGCCAGGTGCTCGTATTCGCCCCGCTCGGTCAGGAGCCCGACGCGCATGTGCGGGCCGAGCTTGGCGTCGGCCTCGAAACGCATGTTGAACTCGATGTCGCGCCCGAGCACCGCAAGCGTGGTCCCGACGCGGTCGGCGACCTCGCGCATCGCGTCGATGACCTCGTCGGGCTGGGGCACGGTCAGCGCGGGCACGCCCGGCTTGAAGATCCCCGCCTTCTCGCGCGCGATCTCGGCCAGAGTGTTGCCCAGGATCTGCGTGTGCTCGAGCTGGATCTGAGAGACGCACGTGACCGCGGGCGTCACGATGTTCGTCGCGTCGAGCCTGCCGCCCAGGCCGACCTCGAGGACCGCGGCATCGACCGCCTGCTCGGCGAAGTAGCGCAGCGCCATGGCGGTCAAAACCTCGAAGTAGCTGGACGAGCCGAACTCGGGTTCGATCACGCCGGCAGCGGCGATGACGGCGTTGAAGTGCTTGATGAAGTCCGCTTCCGAGATCGGGTCATCGCCGATGCGGATGCGCTCGCGGACATCGACGAGGTGGGGCGAGGTGTAAACGCCCACGCCGTAACCGCAACCCGTCAGGCTGGAGGCCACCATCTCGACGACCGAGCCCTTGCCCTTGCTGCCGGCGACATGCACGAAAGCAAGACCCGTCTGCGGATCTCCGATCGCGGCGGCCAGAGCGCGCATGCGATCGAGCTTGAGGTGCTCCTCGACGATGGGCTTGTCGGGACGGACCTTCTCCATGTTGGGGAGCGATTCGAGATTCCGCACCGCCTGCGCGTAGCTGCGCGTCGGCTTGATCTCGGCGATCGCGTCAACGCCGGGAGTTTTCTTCCTGGACTTGTTCGGGTGTGTGTCGCGCTGGGCGGGCATCGAACCTCACTCTACACGCCCTTTGGCGGCGATCCAAGACACAAACTTTCAACTCTTTGCGATCCTGCACTTTCCAAAGCACAGATCCCGACAGCAATTCACACCCAACCGACACGCTGTCCACAAGTCAATCGCCGGCCTGACCCCGTGCCCGCTCACCCATCCAGGGCGGTTTACACCCGAGTTTGGTTCGCTTGGCTCATCAGCCGCTTCATTTCGAAGACTGCCTCGCGCATACCCATATACACAGCCCGGCTGACAATCGCGTGACCGATGTGGAGTTCCTCGATCCCCGGCAGGGCGGCGATCGGGCCGACGTTGTGGTAATTAAGCGCGTGGCCCGCGTTGAATCGCATCCCCGAACTGCGGATGCGTTCGCCAGCGCGGGCGACCTTTGCCAACTCGTCGGCGAGCGCTTTCTTTCGGAAGTCGCCCCCCTCGGCCGCGAACGCGTGCGCGTACGGCCCGGTGTGCACTTCGCACACATCAAACCCGGTCCGCTTGCACGCATCGACCTGATGATCGTCGGCATCGATGAATGCGCTGACCAGAAGCCCCGCGTTGTGCAATCGCTCGACGACTTCACTCATGTGCTCAAGCTGATTCGCGACATTCAGGCCCCCCTCGGTGGTCACTTCCTGACGCCCCTCGGGCACGAGCATGACGGTGTGGGGTTTGAGTCTTTCTGCGATGGCGACCATCTCGGGCGTGGAGGCCATCTCAAGATTGAGTTTGACCTTCACGAGTTGGCGCAGGAGCTGGACGTCCCGGTCCTGGATGTGTCGGCGGTCTTCGCGGAGATGGACCGTGATGCCGTCGGCCCCGCCGAGCTCGGCCTCGTGGGCCGCCCGGACCGGGTCGGGCTCGCCCGTGTGCGGGTCCATGCCGCGATACCGCGCCTGGCGGACGGTGGCGACGTGATCGATGTTCACTCCGAGCTGGATCATGGGGAATCGTAGTGGGCTGTTCAGGTTCGGGTGCCACGGGTTGTCTTGCAACCCGTGTCTTTGACCTTTCCGGGCACGGCTTGCCGAGGACGGACAAGCCGTGGCACCCTGAAAATTCAGGTGTAGTCCGCCTCGCACTCGGGCTCCTCGCCCGATAAGACGCGCCAGACGTCCCGGACCACCCAGCTCATCGCCACGCTGGCGGGCCGGGTCGCGCCGCCGATGTGGGGCGTCAGGTGGACGTTGGCGATGTCGATCAGCGGGTAGGTCTTGTCGTATGGCTCCGGGTCGTGGACATCCAGGACCGCGACAGCGCTGGAGTGCTCGATCATGAACGAGGCGCAGGCGTACGGATCGACCACGAATCCGCGAGAGAGGTTTAGGAACACGACCTCGGGTTTCATCTGGGCGAACTCGGCCTCGCCGACGAGGCGTCGGTTGCGGGGCGAGCCGTCGACGTGGATCGTCAGCGCATCGCTCTGGGCGAAGAGCTCTTCGCGCGAGACGGGTTCGGCCCCGAATCGCTGGTTCTCCGGGATCTCGCGCAGATCGTGGTAGATGACGCGCATGCCAAACGTGCGCGCGACCTCGGCGATCCGCAAGCCGATGCGACCCAGACCCAGAATGCCCAGCGTCATAGAGGCCATCTCGCGGTCGGCGGTCAGTTCCTTGCGCGCCTGCTTCCACGCCACCAGCTCGGTAATCGGGCGGTGCAGGAAGACACGCGGGCGCACGACATCGAGCAGGAGCGCAAAGAAGAGTTCGACCACAGCTTGGGTATTGGCACCGGGTGTGTGCACCACGCGCACGCCGTGGGCCTTGCACGCGGGCAGGTCGAACGTGTCGAGCCCGACACCCGCGCGCCCGACGACGCGCAGCTTCTTGGCTGCATCCAGCAGAGCCGCGTCGACTGGTGTGTACGAGCGCACAATCATGCCCTCGGCCAGCGCCAATTCCGAGCGAAAGTTCGCGTCGTCCTTGCCCACACGGATCAGTTCACAGCGCTCGGCCAGCCAGGCTGCGGGCGCTTCGTCGAGATTCTCGGCCTGGATGACCCGGGGCTTGGTGCTCACGGCGAATCGCTTGGACCCTTGTCCTCGTCGTCGCCCGTGATGGCGGGTTCGAGCACCGCGCTCATTGAGCCGGCGCTCTCGGACATCATCGGGTCCGGGCCGAAGCAGTGGATCTGATCGACCTTGAGTTCTGCGAGTTCTTTGTGCGTCGTCAGGCAGATCGCCCGGCCGTCGGCATCGACCGTCTTGGCGATCGAGAACGCGCGGGTGATATCCACACCAAAGAGCGACATGACCATCTTCATCACGTACTCGTACGTGTGGTGGTCGTCGTCGAGGAGGATCACGTTCCACGGCTTGAGCAAACCCTCGTCCTGATCTGCAGCCGGGCGGATGCTCGGGCGGACCCGGGTCGCGGTGGCTGCGGGGGCCTGAAGGGAATCGCCTTCCCAAGGGGTGTCAAACTGGGTGGGATCGGTCGGGTTGTCGTCGGCAAACTGGCTCATTAAGGGGATTGTACACGCCCCGAGTGGTGAAATTGAGGAAAAATCCCGGGCCTCGCCGATAGGTGAATCGACCCAGATGCACACCCCGCCGGGTGATTTCCACCGGCGGCACCAGGAGAGCGCCATGAACAAGGGTGAATTGATCGAAGCGGTGGCGAGCCAACTCGCAGGCTCAAAGGTTGAGGCGACCAAGGCTGTGGAAGCCGTGATCGCCTCGATCACCCAGGGTATCCACAGCGACCAGAAGGTCGCGATCTCTGGCTTTGGCACGTTCGTCCGCAAGGAGCGGGCGGCCCGCAGGGGCGTCAACCCGGCGACCAAGCAGCCGATGACGATCGAGGCCTCGACGACCTGCGCCTTTAAGCCCGCGCAGGCGCTCAAGCAGGCGATCTGAACCGCACCGACTCAGCGCCCGCCCACGCTGCCTCGGCAGGGTGGCTGCGGGCCACATGAAGATCGGCGGGACTGGACGCGGAACCCACCCACACCCGCGACCGCCCGCCAGACGAAGCAGCCCCGATCCGAGCAGCTTGATCGGGGTTGTTTTATGCGCCCTATACACTCAGTGCTATGGAAGATACCGACCGCCTGAGACATTTTCTCGCTGGCCACAATGTGCTGTGTCCCGGCTGTGGGTACAACCTGCGCGATCTGCAGAGCAATCTTTGCCCGGAATGCGGCAGATACCTTGTCACAACAGAGTTAGTACGCGATCGCGCAAAATTGGATTGGTTGAATGCGCTTCACCTATTTAGCACCGGGATGATAATCATCCTTGGCTTGCTTTCAAGCATGCTCGTTCTGAATCGCCCGAATGGATTCGACGGCTTTTTACCGGAAGTGTTACTCATCTATTGCTTTGCGGCAGGATTCGTTGAGTTTGCATGGGTTGGCAATGCAATCAAATCCGATCTGTTCTGGGCATTCGTCTTCAATCCAATTACATATTGTGTGTTTTATGTTGCAATCGCAGTGTTGACAACAAACGTAATCAGCAGCATTTGAAAGCGATCACACAAACGCCGCATCCGCAAGCTCAATCGCCTGCGCCAGAGCGCCGGCCTTGGCGATCGTCTCGCGGTACTCGGCCTCGGGCACCGAATCCAGAACCACGCCCGCGGCTGCCTGCACGTGGTAGAGCCACTCGTGCGAGAAGGCGCCGGCGTCCCAGCCTTTGGTCGGGACGACGATGGTTCGGAGGGCGAGGGCGATGTCCATCTGCCCGTCGAGTCCGACGTAGCCCAGGCCCCCGCCGTAGGGCCCGCGTTTGACGGGTTCGAGCTCGTCGATGATCTGCATGGCGCGGATTTTGGGCGCGCCGCTGACGGTGCCGACGGGCAGGGCTGCGTGGAGCGCATCCCACGCGTCGAGCCCGGGGCGGAGCGTGCCCTTGACGGTGGAGCTGATGTGCATGACGTGGCTGTAGCGCTCGACCTCCATGACGGGGTCGCACTTGATCGAGCCGGGGACCGCGACCTGCCCGACGTCGTTGCGCGCCAGGTCGACGAGCATTGCGTGCTCGGCGCATTCCTTGGCGTCGGCGAGCAGTTCACGTTCGAGGGCGCGGTCCTGGTCTTCGTCCTTGCCGCGGCGGCGAGTGCCGGCCAGGGGTCGGTTCGTGACGACGAGTTCGCCCGATTCCTTGCGCCGAACGCGGCAGAGGATCTCGGGACTGGCGGCCACGAGGATGCAGCCGGGCGACTGCATGTAGACCATGTAGGGGCTCGGGTTCACCGCCCGCAGTGCGCGGTATACGTCGAATGGGTCGGCAAACGACCGCCGCTCGAAGCGCTGACCGAGGACGACCTGGAAGATGTCGCCGGCGCGGATGTACTCCTGCGCCCGCTCGACGGATTGCTCGAACTCGTGCTGGGTCGTGTTGCTCTCGAGGACGGGCAGACGGCGCTCGCGCTCGACATGTCCGGCTGGCAATGGTTTGGAGTGGGTCTGGATCTGATCGCTGATCGCATGGATCTGCGCGATGACCGAGTCGTAGGCACCGCCAATATCCGCGCCGGGTTCGACGAGCGCGATGCCCACGACGTGCACGAGCTTCTCGACGTGGTCGAAGACGACGACCGATTCGTGCAGCGCCATGTGCAGATCGGGCAGCTCGCGGTCGTCGGCGGGCGGCTGGTTCAGCTTCTCGGGCTCGGCGTAGCGGACGGTGTCGTAGGCGGCGTAGCCCACCCAGCCCCCGATGAAGCACTCGGGCAGGCCGGCGCTGGCGCGGTCGGCGGCCGGCTCGATGAAGCGGATCTTTGCCGAGAGCTCACGCGGCACGTGGAGCGGCTTGGCGTGCGTGCTGGTTGTGGTCGAGCCGTCACGATCGAGGATGCTGACCTCGTGCCCGGTCGCGATGACCTGGAGCGTCGGGTGGGCCGAGAGGATCGAGTGGCGGCCTTGCCGCTGACCGCCCTCGACGGATTCGAGGAGGAACGACGGGGCGGTGCGCTCGTCGGCGGAGACGAGGCGTCGATACGCCAGAACGGGCGTGAGCTGGTCCTCGAGCAGGCGGATGCCTACGGGGATCGCCAGCGTGAGATCCGGGGATTCACGTCGGTTCGTCTCGGCGAGGGCCACGAATTGGTCACGCTTGAGGCTTGGCACGCAGCGATCGGACGTACCCTCTTCATATGACGAAGCGATTGATCGGCGTGATGACGGCCCTTGCCCTTGCTTTGACCCCCCAGGCGCGGGCGCAGGACGGTGGTGCGAACGGGACAGACAACGGTGAGCGCCGACAGATCGACATGCGTCAGGCCCCGCCGAGCTTCCGTCTGGGCATCCGGGTGCTCACGCACCGCCACGCGCGGCAGGCCTCGCCCGTGCTCGTCATCGCCGACTCGCCTGACGCGTACGTCAAGGCGATCGCCGGCTGGGACGAGCGGACGATCTATCCCGTGCTGATCGACGACGGCTCGTGGCGGGCGGCCGAGAATATCGGCCGGTTCGTGCGGGGCTTCAAGCCGGAGAAAATCGTCAGGCTCACTGAAGCCGACGCATTGCCAGAGGATCGCGCCGAGCGTGAAGAGCTCCTTGAGCGCACGCTCGCTTCGATCTGGGGACAGGGCAGAGACGATCTGGCAAGCGACGAGGTGATGACGGAGCTGGTCAGTCATCTGCAGTTTGCGGTGCACATGCCGCCGGGGATTGTGGTTGCCGATGCCAAGGACCCGGCGTGGACGGCTGGGCTCGCGCTGGCGGCCGGCCACGCGCAGCCGATCATGTGGTTCAATCGCTCGAAGATCTACAACAACGCCGGCGGCACGCTCAGCCAGGAGCAGACCGCGGACCTGAGCAGCACCATCGAGACGCGCCTCGAAGAACTCGGCATTGCCTGGCAGGGTCTTGGCGACGCAGTCGACGCGGTGACGATCGCCATGAACCTGCCCGTCAAGTGCCAGCTCGACATGGGCGAGAAAGACAGCGAGCGGTTTGCGCTCACGGATGTCATCGGTCAGCACCGCGCGCTCTCGTCGGGTCGGCTGACGAACCTGCAGCGGTGGGCGTGGTCCGGGCAGATCTTCGGCAACGAATCAGAAGCCGCCTACCGCGCGATGTGCTCGCTCTTTCTCCAGCCAAGCCAAGCCTGGATCTTTGACGGCTACCCCAGCAGCGCGCCCTGGAACGCCTACGACGGCTCGGCCACAGCCGAGAATCTCGGCAAGGCCAATCTGCCCTCGACCCTGCTCGACGAGCCACGCAACGGCGTGGATTCCTGGCTCGCCTCGACCACGCAAGCGCTCGACGCGGAT
>CAXBOF010000004.1:0-16618 GCA_963977205.1 uncultured Phycisphaera sp.
GCCAGGAGCCCCTCGATCTCCGCCAGATCCGAGGGCGAGCTCACCACGAACTTCATCTGTTGATCCGCAAACCCGCCGGCCATGCGACGAAGGACCGCGATATTGATCCGGCGGGCTTCATGCCGATCGTGCCAGACCCCCAGCGGATCGCGCTCATCCGTGCGCGCGGGTGTGGAGTTGGCCAGCTTCGGGCTGATCGACATCAGATCGCACGCAAGATTCATCCATTCATCCGGATAAACGGTGCCCGCGGTCTCGATCGTGACGTGCATGCCCTTGTCGCGGAGTTGTGCGCACAAGTCGGGCAGTTCCTTGAAAATCATCGGCTCGCCGCCGGTCACGACCGCGTGACGCACGCCGCTCTTGTGCGCCTCGTCCGCGAGTTCCGCGACCGTGCGCTTCGTGCCCTCCGGATTCCAGCTCGCGTACGGCGTGTCGCACCAGGTGCAGCGCATGTTGCACCCGGACAGGCGCACAAACCACGTCGGCACGCCCGTGAGTTTGCCCTCGCCTTGCAGGGAGGTGAAGGTTTCGGAGATGAGCAGGCTCACGCGTACCTCGTCGGGTCGGGGATGCCCGCTTGCTCGAAGCCACGCTTGCGGAGCGTGCAGGAGTCGCAGCGGCCGCAGGCCTTGCCCTCGGGCGAGGGGTCGTAGCAGGAGATGGTTAGCCCATAGTCGACGCCGAGCTCGGTGCCGAGTCTGATGATCTCGGCTTTGGTCAGATCGATCAGCGGCGTGCGCACGGTCACGCCCTTGCCCTCGACGCCCGCCTTCGTGGCCAGATTCGCGGTGCTCTGAAACGAGGCGATGAACGCGCCCCGGCAATCGGGGTAGCCCGAGTAGTCGAGCTGGTTCACGCCGATGTAGAGGTTCTGTGCGCCCAGCACCTCGCACAGCCCGGTCGCCAGCGAGAGAAAGACAAGATTGCGCGCCGGGACGTAGGTGATGGGGATCTCGGAGCTGATTTTGTATTCATCGCGGTCCTTGGGGACGGCGATGTCATCGGTGAGGGCGCTGCCGCCGAAAGCGCGGAGATCGACGCGGATAGTGCGCACATCGGCGTGCATCGTCTCGGCGACACGTTTGGAGGCATCGAGTTCGCAGCGGTGGCGCTGGCCGTAATCGACGGCGAGCCCGACGGGCGCGAAGCCGTCACGCTTGGCGACCGCCATGCATGTCGCGCTATCGAGCCCGCCCGAGAGCAGTACCACGGCTATGGGCCTCTGACTCACGGTTGGCTCACTTCTTTCCGAGCGCGTCGCAGGTTCTGACGAAGTTGTCCATGAGCCCTTCGAGCAGGCCTCGCGTGCGATCGTTCTTCAGGTTGCCGTCGTCACCGAAGGCCTCGTGCACACCGCCGACGGAGACCATGCCGGGCACGACGTGGCACTGGATGTTGCCCAGGATCTCGCGGACGTGATCGAGGCCGCGCAGACCGCCGAGCCCGCCGGGGGAGGCAGCGGTCAGGGCGACGATCTTTCCGGCGAAGCACTCGAGCGGTTTCTCGCCTTCTTTGGGACGGCTGGCCCAGTCGATGGCGTTCTTGAGAGCGGCAGAGATCGAGCTGTTGTACTCGGGGCAGCCGATGATGAAGCCCTGGTGTGATTTGAGGAGTTCGCGGAATTCGAGCGCCTTTGCGGGGATGCCCGAGGCGTCCTCGTCGTCCTGGTTGTAGATGGGCATGGGGTAGTCGGCCAGCGTGATGAGGGTGACCTCGCAGCCGCGCTTGCGGGCCTGCTCGGCGGCGTGCTCGACGAGCTGCTGGTTGTAGGATTCTTTGCGCAGGCTTCCTGAGAATGCGAGGATCTTTGAGGCCATGTTCTTATCCTTTCGAGATCGAATCTGGAGCGAAGAGCGATCGCTTGTTTACACGGCATCCTAGTCGGGTGCGCATATGAGAATCCCCGAGCCGAGGCCCGGGGATTCTGGTGTGGAACCGTTCTTTGAGGGTGTTGCTTTACCGACGACGACGGCTGGCGGCGATGCCGCCCAGGCCGAGCAGGAGTGCCGAGGCGGGAGCCGGGACGAAATTAAAGTTCGGACCGAATCGGCCGAGGTTTGCAGAATCCTGAGCTGGGAAGACAAGCCCGAGGTCGCCGCCGGTCGGGAAGACGCCGTTGAGGAGGTTCACCTCGGGTGCGGTCCCGACGCTGGTGGGCGAACTGATATAGCTATCCAGATCGCCAGAGGCGTAGAGCACGGCAATGGTGTAGGTTTCACCGGGAGCCAGATTGGCACCGGAAGCGTTGTTGTCATAGAAGAAATCGCCCTGCTGGAATCCGTTGCCCGGATTAATGACGCCGCTGCTGAGCAGGGTCTGCGTGCTGTCCCAGATTCCCCAAGCGTGCGAGCTGTTGATTGTGCCATCGGTAGCGGCGGAATTGAGCATGCCGACGTTGGTGACGGTGATATTGCTGTTCACCGTAAACCGGTATCCGATGGCATCGCCTGTCGATAAACTGTGATAAATATCGAATGCTGAGCCGCCGACGACGCTGGTGATCGCCTGCGCGCCGGCCGAGCCGGCAAGTGCGATGAGTGCTGCTGCTGCAATAGTACGTACCATTCTGAATCACCTCCACGAGTGTGCACCGGCTGCGCTCCCGCGCCCCGTGAGCAGGGCGCAGGCATCACAACCGAGTACACGGCTGGATAAGGATGTTGACCGGGCGCAACGAGAACGCTCGATCAACAAAGACACGATATTGTCAATTATCACCCATGCCCGAGCGGGCTACCACGAGGACGATAACCACTCAGAAAAGTACACCAGCAAGTTTAGTGGACCAGAAAAGTCCGATCACAAATCCGCGTACTTCACGGAATGCGTGCGGGGCGGCTCTAGAACGGCTTTCTCAGCACGGTCGCGTGGAAGTTTCTTCCCTCGCGGCGGAACTTGCGTTCGAAGTTGGTGCCGACGAGTTCGCCCTCGCCGGCGGAATCGGGCTTGGCGAATGGTTTCTCGGTGAAGGCCGGGACGGGGCCCTCGCGGTCGAAGTGAGCGCGGTCCCAGGCCCAGAGGTCGTCGTGGTCGGTGACGACGCGGAGCTCGCCGCCGGGTTTGAGGACACGCCAGGCGTCGGCGAGGAAGCGGTCCTGGATCACGCGCTTCTTGTGGTGGCGGGTCTTGGGCCAGGGGTCGGAGAAGTAGAGGTGGATGACATCGACGATCGCGCTCGGCATCCGCCAGCGGAGGATCTCGGTGGCATCGGTGCGCATGAGCCGGACGTTTGGGACCTGCGCTCGGCGGATGCGGTCGGCGGCGTAGTTGCAGAATTCGCCCGCCCACTCGATGCCGAGGTAGTCCGTCTCGGGCGTGAGTGGCGCCTGCTGCATGAGGAAGGTGCCCTTGCCCGAGCCGATCTCGATCTCGAATCGGCGATCGGGATTCTCGGCGCGCAAGGGGAACCAGGTGCGCGGGTCGACATACCCCGCTTCGGGGTTGGTGAGGATGTCGTCGGGCAACGGGCCGAGCTCCTCGTCGGAGACCATGACCACGCCCGGGGCGACGTTGAGCGAACGACCTCTGGAGAGTCCGAAAGACATGAGGGAACTCTAGTAGGCGTTTGGGTCCATTGAAACTGGTGGAAATATGTCAACCGCGCGGGCGTTTGGGACGTATTACTCTGTGGTGGGCGGCCTTCTGGCGAAGTGGGCTTGAAGGTGATATTCCCGATAACTGCCCATGCGGCGTTTGCACCCCGCGAGCCGACGAGTGCTTGACGGCCTCGCTCGGACGGTCCAGCCAAGGCATGGCTTCCCAGTGGTCTTTCTGACCGCTGGCGGGCGATGAGGCGAGTGACACGGAGGGTCGCATGGAACACGCGAATCGCGGCGAACTGGCGGATCTGATTTCGAAGAAACTCGATCGCGATCGCTTCCGGGTGCAGAACTGGGAGGGCTCGTTCTGGGAGTACCTCGATATTGCGCGCCAGAACCCTGGCGTGGCCCGCAACGCGTACCAGCGGCTGTACGACTCGATCCTGGCGCAGGGATACCAGCACTACAAGCTCTTCAAGCGCGACTGCGTGCGGTACCACTTCTTCAGCGACCAGATCGATGGCGGCTCGGACGCGGTCTTCGGGCTCGACTTTGCGCTCATGCAGCTCGTGGATTTCCTGCGGTCGGCGGCCGAGGGGTACGGGACGGATAAGCGGATTCTCCTGCTCCACGGCCCGGTGGGCTCGGCGAAGTCCACGATCGCTCGCATGCTCAAGAAGGGTGTCGAGGCGTACTCGCGGACGGACGAGGGGGCGCTGTACTCGTTCAGCTGGATGCTCGACGATCGCTGCGAGGTGAGCCCGATGGAGGGCAACACGCACGAGGCGCAGAAGTCACACGCCTACCCGAGCCCGATGCACCAGGACCCCTTGATGCTGATCCCGCGCGAGGCGCGGGGCGATATCGAGCACGCGCTGAACGAGAATTACAAGCCCGAGCATCACGGCGGCAAGATCAAGATCGCCGGCGACCTGGATCCGTTTAGCCGAAAGATCTACGACGATCTCATGCTGTTCTACGACGGCGACTGGAACAAGGTCATCGAGCACGTGCGTGTCCGCAGGCTTGTGCTCAGCGAGAAGGACCGCGTGGGCATCGGGACCTTCCAGCCCAAGGACGAGAAGAACCAGGATTCGACGGAGCTGACGGGCGACATCAACTACCGCAAGATCGCGATGTACGGCTCGGACTCCGACCCGCGCGCGTTTAACTTTGACGGCGAGCTGAACATCGCCAACCGGGGTATCTGCGAGTTCATCGAGGTGCTCAAGCTGGACGTGGCGTTCCTGTACGACCTGCTGGGCGCGAGCCAGGAGCACGCGATCAAGCCGAAGAAATTCGCGCAGACGCACATCGACGAGGTGATCCTGGGTCACACGAACGAGCCCGAGTACAAGCGTCTCCAGTCGAATGAGATGATGGAGGCGTTCCGGGATCGGACGATCAAGATCGATGTGCCGTACAACATCAGGCTCGAGGACGAGGTGCGGATCTACCGCAAGGACTTCGGCCCGGAGCGGATCAGGAACATGCACATCGCGCCGCACACGATCGATGTGGCTGCGATGTGGGCTGTCCTGACGAGGCTCACGCCGCCCAAGAAGGCGGGGCTGACGCTGATGCAGAAGATGAAGCTCTACAACGGCAAGGCGATCCCGGGGTTTACTGAGGATTCGGTGAAGGAGCTCAAGGAGGAGTCGCCGCGCGAGGGGATGGACGGCATCAGCCCGCGGTATATCCAGGACAAGATGAGCAACGCGCTCGTGAGTCGCCAAGCAATCGCCGAGAAGATGATCAACCCGTTCATGGTGCTGAATGCCTTGGAGAACGGGCTGGACCATCACTCGCTGATCGATGACGATGAGCTCCGCAAGCAGTACCGCGAGATTCTGGCGGTCGTGCGCGAGGAGTACGAGGACATCATCAAGGGCGAGGTGCAGCGGGCGATCAGTGCCGACGAGGAGGCGATCAAGCGTCTCTGTGGCAACTACATCGAGAACGTCCGCGCGTATACGCAGAAGGAAACCGTCGAGAACCGGTACACGGGCAAGTCCGAGGAGCCGGACGAGAGGCTGATGCGGGCGATCGAGGAGAAGATCGATATTCCCGAGAGCCGTAAGGACGACTTCCGCCAGGAGATCATGAACTATATCGGTGCGCTGTCACTGGACGGCAAGAAGTTCGAGTACAACACGAACGCCCGTCTGCACAAGGCGCTCGAGCTCAAGCTCTTCGAGGACAGTCGGGACACGATCAAGCTCAAGAACCTGGTCTCGAGCGTCGTGGACGATGAGACGCAGGAGAAGATCGACATCGTCAAGCAGCGGCTGATCAAGAACTTCGGGTACAACGAGGCGAGCGCGACGGATGTTCTGAACTATGTCGCGAGCATCTTTGCGCGTGGGGATAGTAAGGGCGGGTGACCCAGCTATTACGGTGCTCTATTGATTGGGAGAAGCGCGCCCCAGTTCTCCATATAGATATAGAGGAAACGATTGTCTTCGGAAACGGATGCACTGATATCGTCTGAGTGCAACTTATTCTCCGTTGCTGGGAGCTCGTAGCGAGTGGTAATGCTCGAACCATCTGCGGTTTGCACCGAGATCTTTGCTCGCGGTGGATAGCAGTGCAGGCGTCTCCCCGAGTAGTCGCCTTCAATAATGCGGCCGGCAGCCTTGCCTCCAAGGGGTAGCAGCGGGTATCCGATGATGGCTCTGACCCATGCCTCGGGCTCTAAGTATCGCGAGTACTCACCCTCGTCGAATTCAACTGACACCCGGGCATCCTTGTATGACTCAGTTGTATTGGTGAATACAATACGATTCTGTGAAAAAATATCTTCGGGTAGTTTGCCGACCTCAATGTAAGAGCCGCTGTCTGACACGACAATGACGCGAGACGCATAGGGATTGAATGAGTCCCAGTCGAGCAATAGCCATTCGTCGTCGTTTTCTGTTGGACGCATCTCTATCTGTCGGCCGCTGAAGCTGGGATGTTGCGCGTCGGTAAATTGGGGCCACTCAAACATGTCCAACTGGGTCATCTTCGGGGCAGTTGTATTGCTGTACCAGCAATAAATGGGGGCGCAGCCTGACAAAGATCCAAGCCAAAAAAGCGTTACGCAGACAAGAGCAATAGGGATCAGACCCGCCATCATTGAGCTCCTTCTCAGGACTCGGACGGATGCAGTCTACTCCCTCTCCCCGAAATCGAAAGCAATGCAGTACCCCGTGCGCCAGATGGGGTAGTCGGTGTCGCAGCGGAAGCCGACGTAGTCGCTCGGGTTCAGGCCCTTGGCGGTGAAGAGTGTGCGCAGGAGCTGGGTGTACTGGCTCCAGGCGGTGGTCTGGGCGCGGTCGAGTCCTGAGTTCAGGAGTTTGAGGCTGGGCGGGTTCTGGAAGCGGGTCTGCCAGCGTTCGCCGACGTGCTGGGCGAAGTCGGGGCGCCAGAGGTGGACGTCGAGGCTCGGCACGCACTGGCGGGCGATGTCCTTGTGCATGAAGACGTCCAGCAGCAGTCGGCGGACGGGGAAGTTGACGAGGGCCCAGACTTCCTCGGTGTTGACGGGGCGTGTGGAGGGGTGCGACATGCCGCCGTCGAGCGCGAAGATGAGGTCGATGGCCGAGGCCTCGGGCTGGTCGGGATTGGGCTCGATGGTCTGGACGATGAATTCGTCGGGGTGGGCGCTGTGCACGACGGGGGCGGGGTTGGTGGAGAACTCGGTGAGGAGTTCGTCGGGCACGCCGTCGATGCCGGATTGGCGGAGCGGGCGGTAGGTGGTCAGGTCGTTGCGTTTGGTTTCGTCGGGCTCGCCGAAGATGTGGAAGGTGAGCGGGACAGCGTCGTGCTCGGCTCGGTGACCGATGAGGCCGTGCGCGCGGGTCTGGGCGATGATGTCTGGGTGGCCCGGCACGGGTGTATAGATGTGCGCGGCGAGCCAAACGTCGGAGGCGCGCCCGGTCAGGGCTGCTGAGGCTTCGAAGAGCGCCTTGCGCTGGGCGTGCTCGGCTTCTTCGGAGCGTGACGATCCGGGCGAGGCGCTGGCGGCGATCGGGCGCTCGATGCGTTTGACGAGGCGTGACCTGCTGCCGGCGAGTCGTTTGGTGGCGTCGTCGTAGGCGGCGAGGGATTTGTCGAGTCGTTTGAGGCTTTCGGGATCGATCTGGATGCCGCGGGTGGTGGCGGCCTCGACGAGCAGACGGATGCCGCGGGTGCCCGGGAGCTGGCCGGCCAGCGCGACGCCCGGGTATGGGGCGGTGATGGCCGAGACGGTGCGCTGACAGGTGGTGCGTTCGACTTCGAGGAGGCGCGACAGACCGCTGGCGTTCTGGGCCGAGACGGGCATCGCGGCGAGGAAGGCCAGGAGCTCGGACCGGATCGATTTGAGTGAGCGCTCCAGAACCTGGAGATCCTCGGCCCTCAGGGGGCTGGAGCCTCGGGATGCGGCAAGAGAGGCGGACATGGCGGCGGGCATGGTACGGATTTCGGGGGGAGATTGCCCGTCCCCCTCGATTTGGGAGGATTTGTCTGCGGCTGGCGGATGTTGAAACTTTTGGGTTGACACGGGGTCAGTTTATGCTCAGACTGTGCTCAGCACAAGCTCAGCATGGAAATTTGGTTGCCGGTTTGGAGCGGCCACGGGTTTCCGCGAGAATGAACACCAAGAGAAGGAATCACGCGATGAAGAACAAAATGGCATGGATGGGATGCCTGGCGTTGGCGGGGCTGGCCTTGCCCGCGGCTGGTCAGGTCGTGACAACGTTCGACAACGGCCCCGAGGGCTGGTCGGTCAGCGGGCGCGATGACATCTCGAACTCAGATGGCAACCCGGGCGCGAACATGGATGTGATCCTGATCGACGTCTTCGGGGCTGACATCCGCAACAACACGAACGCGGATTTCCTGGGCGATTACACGGCCAACGGCCCCTTCGAGATGTCGATCGACATCCGCACCTGGACGATCAGTTTCTTCATCATCGAGTTCCGCGATTACGACAACGATCAGGGCTACCCGTGGACGAGCGTGTGGCTGAACCTCGGCCTGCTCGATTCGAGTCTGCCTGGTGACAACGGCGACGGCTGGGTGACGTACTCGTTCACGGTCGAGGATCCGAACGCGACGGATCTGCCTCCCGGCTGGGGCGGGTACGGGTACGAGGATCCGAACACCTTTGAGCCGATCCTCCCGCCGGGGCGGACGTTTGCGAGCGTGCTGGCGAGCGTGGATGAGGTCGCGTTCTCGACGTTCGTGCCGGGCTATTTCTTCGGGTTCACGAACTTTGAGATGCAGCTTGACAACATCACTGTGACGCCGACGGGCGGCGAGTGCCTTGCCGACACCAACGGCGACGGGGCTGTGACGCCTGCGGACTTCTCAGCGTGGGTCGCGGCGTTCAATGCGCAGGGGCCCGAGTGCGATCAGAACGGCGACGGCTCGTGCACGCCGGCCGACTTTAGCGCGTGGGTTGCCAACTACAACGGCGGCTGCTGAGTTGTGAATTGAATTGATCTTCAGGAAAGGACGGGCGCTGCACACGCGTCGGTCTGGACTCCACTCGTCGTCGCCGCCCATCACTCCCGGGCGGCGTCGATGTTTTTGTTGATGTATTTGTCGGAGATATTGGGGCGCGTTCTCGGCTCAGATGTCCCTGGCGAGGATGAGGCTGACGTAGTTGGTGTAGGGCCATTGCCAGTCCTGGACCTGTTCGTAGCCCCGGCGCTGGTAGTAGCGGAGGAGGGCGGCGTCGGGCCTAGCCATACTTAGGGCGAGCTGGGTGTTGCCAAGCTCGCGGGCGCGCCGGGTGCAGGTGTCGAGAAGGCGCGTGCCCACGCCGATGGCCTGGAGTGTGGGGTCGACGGCGAACATGGCAAAGTGCGCGACGCCTTCGCGGAGGAAGTAATCGGGGAAGGTGACCTGCTCGTGCTCGTTGAGGAGGACCACGCCGACGATGCGCTGGGTGTCCTGTTCGTGGTCCATGAAGGCGAGGTAGCACTCGGAGTTGATAACGCGGTCGAGCGTGCGCGCGTAGTCCTGGCGGCCCGCGAGAGGGTCGAGGCCGATGGCTTTCTGGCGCGCGTAGGCGCGGTGGAGCAGGTGGGTGATTTCTTCGATCGAGTCGCCCGTGAGAAACCGCCTGACGGTCAGGGGCACGTTGTCGGGCCTCGACTCGGCGGCTGTGGGCAGTTGGCTGGGTTTGGGCTGATCCATGACCCAAACGGTAGACTTGTCCATCATGAGTGTCAGCGATGAATACGGCGTGAATACGGGGCCAAAGCCGATCGGGGACATCCCGACACGGGGCGAGATGCGGTTCCGTGTGCGGTACGCCGAGTGCGATCCGATGAACGTGGCCCATCACGCCAGCTATGCGCCGTGGCTTGAGATGGGGCGGACGGAGCTTTTGCGACAGGGCAAGGTGAGCTACGCCGAGCTCGAGCAGGCGGGCGTGTTCCTGGTGGTGACAAAGCTGGAGCTGCGGTACCGCAGGCCGATTCTGTACGACGATGTGATCGAGGTCCGCACGCGGGCGCACGAGTCGGGTCGGATCAAGATCAGGCACTCGTACGAGCTTGTGCTGATCGAGCGGATGGGCGGCGAGCCGGATGTTGCCAGCGATCCGCGTGTGCCGCTGGACGGCGTGTGCGCGGTGGCGACGACCGAGCTTGCGTGTGTCGGGCGGGACGGGCGGCCAACGCCCTTGCCGGGGTGGCTTGTGCCATCGGGATGAACCCGCGTCGGGGCCGGCTGTATCCGATACCCTTGGATGGATGCGCCCGGATAGATCGGGCTGAGCACTGCGGATAGATCATCAGCGGAGCGGTGGATGAGCGAGCGGAAGCCTTCAAAGACCTGTCACCCGATCCGGCGGCGGTTTGTCGCGAGGGGGATGGGCAAGAAGAAGGTGTTGTGTCTGCGGCTCCTGTTTATCGTGCCGTTGGTTCTGGTGCTGCTGCTGGTGGTGGTCTCACAGACGGGGCTTGCAGGTGTTCTGATTCTGCCGGCGATCGAGAAAGAGCTGGGCGTCGAGATCAAGGCCGGCTCGGTTTCGATCAACCGGTCGGGAATGTTGGTTCTGGACAACGTGACGGTGTGGGCCCCGGGCATCGAGGGCCCGGGGGCCGAGCTTGGGAGTGTCCGCCGGATCACGGCTGATGTGGACTGGGGCGGCTCGGTCTCGGGCAGCGCGGGCGTGAGCTCGATCACGCTCCAGTCGCCCAACGTCAGGCTGAGTACGGATACCGAAACCGGCGTGGCGAACTTCGCGTCGTTCCGTTTGCCGAGTTCGCCCGATGTCGGCGGGCCGATGACCCTGCCCAGCGTGACGATTGAGGGCGGGAGCATCGAGCTTGCCGAGCACACGAAGTACTCGGTGCGTGTGCTCAAGCGATTGAATATTGACGGCACCCTGCTCCCCGAGGGCGACAACGCCTACACGATCGCCCTGGTGCAGACCGGGACCCGCGGGGGGATCGATCTGTCGGGGACAATCGATCGGCTTGGTGTGGAGGTAATGCTCTCGGGTTTGTCGCTGGACGAGTGGGGGCCTTCGAGCGTGCCTGGACGGCTGAGGCCCTTCGTCGAGATGCTCGACGTCAAGGGCGAGATAAGCAACACGACATTCAGCATGAGCTCGTCGGGCACGGTGACAGCGGCGGTGCACCTCAACGGCGTGGCCATCACGCTGCCCATCGACATGAACGAGACGTCGGGCGCTGGGCGCATGCGGATGACGGAAGTGTCCGGTGCGATCAGCCTGCGCGATGACGAGTTCTACGCGGAGATCTCGGGGCTGCTGGAGGATGTGCCCTACGAGGTGGAGCTGACGTACGAGGGGCTGACGGCCGATGCGCCGTTCCATGGCAGCTTCAAGGTGCGCGGGTACAACATGGCGACGAACCCGGACATCGTGCCCTTCCTGCCCGAAGAGGTCGGGTACAGGCTCCAGCAGTTCGCCGGCTCGGCGCTGATGGCCGACAGCGCGGACCACCCGATCAGCCCGACGGCGATCGTTGATGCGAGCGTGACGCTGATGCGAGGGGCGCCCACGCCCGACGGGCCGGCGGAGCTGGACTTCCGCGGGAACCTGTCGTTCACGAACGGGACCGCGGCGTACGAGGTGTTCCCGTACCCGTTCCAGAACATGGCTGGCAGCGTGCAGTTCGATCGCAGGCGGATCCGCATCGAGGAGATCCGCGGTGTGTCGCACACAGGCGCGACCGTGAGCGCTTCGGGACTCATCGAGCCGATCGGGCCGACGGCGAGCGTGAATCTGCAGATCGACACGGTCAACGTGCCGGTGGACGACGTGCTGGAAGAAGCGCTCGGCGAGACGCGCGGGGGGATTATCGACGAGCTATTCGATGATCAGAGGTACGCGCAGCTCGTCGAGCGAGGGCTGATCCTGACGCCCGAGAGAGCGGATGTGCTTCGCGATCAGCGTGACCGGCTCGAGGTGGAGCTTGCACGGGCCGAGCGCGACGGAGCGGCGAAGCCCAGGGTCGAGCAGATCCGCGCGCAGCTTGCCAGCACGAAGAATCAGCTTCGGACGCCGGTGTTTACGTATAGAGGCAAGGCCGACATCGGCATCCGGCTAAGGCGCGATGAGGGTGTGGTCTCGAACTGGTCGCGGCATATCGAGGTGCGGCTGCCCGATGCGGGCGTGATACTCAAGGATTTCCCCCTGCCGATCTCGGCACGGGATGTGGTGGTCGTGTTGACGGAGCAGTCGGCGTCGCTTCTGCGCGGGTCGTACAGGACGATGGGCGGGGGGACGGCTTCTTTGACGGGGACCGCGGCGTTGCGCACGCCGGAGGGCGAGGCGGCGTTTCGGCCTTCGCTGCGTGTGCAGGCCGAGCGAGTGCCCGCGGGAGATTTGCTCGGCTTTGCGATCGGGCCGCCGATGGTCGAGGGCGAGGACCCGGATATCAGCGCCGATCGGCGCGTGGCTGCGGATCTTGTGAAACGGCTGGGTGTGAGCGGCACGTTCGCGGCCGACGGGCTGGTGCTGACAAGACCGAACGGCAATCTCGGGTTTGATATCGAGATCACGCCCAACAACATCGTGCTGGCCAGCGAGCCCATGCGTGATCGGTCGCCGATGCTGATCAGCGAAATGGACGGGAAGCTGCGCGTCACGGAGCTGGGGCTGAGCCTGAGCGCGACGGCCCTCGCGTACGGCGTGGATGACGACGAATCGCTCGAATCGCCTGTTGTGGTGCGCGTCGGGGCGGATGTCGATTGGTCGGGCGATGGGGGGCTGAAGTACGACGCGCGTGTGGAGGCAGACGGAGCGTTCTTGCAGCTGCCGGCCGAGCAGGTGGTCGGGGCGATCAGTGAGGCGGGCGGGGAGTCGCTGGTCTGGCTGCGCGACACGTTCAACCCGTCAGGCAAAGCAGACATCCGCGCCAATCTGATGTCCGACGGCGCGTTGCCCGTGACGGATGTGCTGGTGACGAACATCGAATCGGTCGAGGCGGACTATCTGGAGGGGCGCGTCGAGCTGCGCGAGGTCGAGGGTGAGGCGCACGCGGTACTGGGCAGGTTCCGGACGCTGGCGACGGACGGGCTCAGCGGCGAGCTGTTCTACGAGGGCGAGCACGCGGGGCACGCGGTGATCGGGGGCACACTCGGGATCGACGAGGTCGGTGAGGACCCCGGGCGTTTGCTGACAATGGCGCTCACGGGTGGGCGGTTTGATTCGACGCTGGCCGAGCGGATCGTGCGCAATGTCGTGGGCGGCTCGGTGGCCAAGGAGTATCTCGAGCACGGCGTGCGGGGCGGGTTCGATGCGGTGGTCTCGATGACCGCGCCCCGGCCACCGATCGGCGATCAGCCGAACGAGGGTGTGGCGCGGATCGCATTCGTCGAAACGCTGATCGAGCCCAAGTGGGCCGAATTGACGAGGCTCGGCACGGCGGTGTCGCTGGGCGATATGACGGGCCGGCTGATCGCGAGCAGACAGAACGCAAGGCTTGAGAACATCAGGGGTACCTCGGACAAGCTGAGAGTGTCGATCTCGGGCGGCGCCACGCCCGACGGCTCGGGCGGGACGGTTGCGGATGTGACCTTCGATTTCGACGCGGCCTCACTGAACAAAGAGGTGCGCGCGGTCCTGCCCGTCGAGGTGCTGGCGGTGCTGGACGCCAGCGAGGTCGAGGTGAACGGGCCGATCGGTGCCAAGGGCGCGCGGCTTCGGACTCACAAACCGGCCGACTCGGAAACGGCGCGTGTTGAGTTCACAGGGCTACTGACGTTTGAGGATGCGGCCCTGACTGCTGGTGCTCGGGTGGAGCGGGCATATGGAAGTATGAACATCGACTTCGACAAGCCGTTGGCGGGTGTGCCGGAGTACGAGATGGAGATCCAGGCCGATCGCGGCGCGGTGCTGGGGCTGCCGATGCAGAACGCGCGCGCGGAGGTGCGGTCGACGGGCGTCTTGCGGGGTCTGGTTGTGCCGGTGATCTTTGCTGAGAGTTGCGGCGGGGTGATCTCGGGGACGGCTTCGGTGCACCCGGCCGGCACGTGGGCGGGCAATGACCAGCGTTCGTATGAGAGTCTCTTGACGTTCAGCGGTCTGCGCCTCAATGAAGCGATCGATGGGTTCGCGTCGGCGCGCAACGGCGTGAGCACCGAGCCGAGACGGGATACGGGTGCACGTCTTGTCGGCGAGCTCTCGCTCGGCGGGCTGGTCGGGCGCGACGAGACGCGCCGGGGCAGGCTGGATGTGCGCATCGCAGGCGGCGATGTGATCGAGGTCCCCGGCGCGATCAGGCTCGTCGAGGCGAGCAACCTGCAGATGCCCGCGGGCGAGGGGATCGACTTTGCCAGCGTCGAGGCGGTGTTCGACGGGGGCCAGATCGTAATCGAGGGCATGTCGCTGATCAGTCCGAGTGTGGAATTGATCGGCTACGGGACAGCCTCGTGGCCCGGTCTTGAGCTGGATCTTCGGCTGCGATCGCGGGCAACCCGCCGAATCCCGGTGCTCAGCGAGCTGTTGGAGTCGATCCGGGACGAGTTCGTGACGATCGCGGTCTCAGGGACCGCCAGCGAGCCGCGGGTGAGCGTACAGTCCCTACCCGAAACCCGCCGGGTCATCGGCCGGGTGCTGGGGTTCGGTGAATCGGCCAGCGACAGGCGTCTTGGCGACCTGGAGGCACGGGCCGAGAAGCAGCGTCGCCTCCGCAACGAGCGATGAACAGCACACAAGCACGCACCGGCTCGGTGCGTCCCAATCACACCTAGAAGACAAGGATGAAATATGACACCCAAAGATGAGCACACACGGCAGGAACTGGACCCGGCATCCGTGGCGCCCCAGGACGAGACCGCGGTGCCGCCGGAGCGTTCAAGCCACCGCATGGCTCAGGACCCGGCGATCCAGAAGCAGCTGGGCGAGATGATCACGGCGGTTTCGGGCGTGGATGAGGAGGAGTACGAGCACAGGCTCGTGCGCGATTTGATGACCGCGGCACTCAAGCTGATCCCCGACGGACGCGACACGGGCGAGCTCAAGCTCATCTCGGCGGCGGTGAAAGAGCTGAGGTACGCCTACCGCGTTTTCGGGCAGTACCCGAGCGTGCGCAAGGTGACGATCTTCGGCTCGGCGCGGACACCCGCGGAGCACCCGGACTACTCGGCGGCGGTCGATTTCAGCAGGCTGATGGCCGAGCGCAAATGGATGGCGATCACCGGGGCCGGCGACGGCATCATGAAGGCGGGCCACGAGGGCCCCGGACGCGCCGCGAGCTTTGGTGTGGCGATCCGACTTCCCTTTGAGACCAGCGCCAACACCGTCATCGCCGGCGACGAGAAGCTCATCAACTTCCGCTACTTCTTTACACGCAAGCTGATGTTCCTGAGCCAGTGCGACGCGGTCGCTGTCTACCCGGGCGGGTTCGGCACGATGGACGAGGTGTACGAGGTGCTCACGCTCGTGCAGACGGGCAAAAGCTCGATGATCCCGATCGTGCTGCTCGAGGGCGAGGGCGTGCGATACTGGGACGAGTGGCACGATTTCGTGACCGAGAAGCTGCTCGGGCACGGGATGATCAACGAAGAGGACCGGAGCCTGTACCGCATCTGTCGGACAGCCGAGGAGGGCGTCGAGGAGATCGAGCGGTTCTACCGCGTGTATCACAGCTCGCGGTACGTGCGCGATGACCTGGTGATCCGCATGAACTACGCGATCAGCGACGAGGATGTGGCTGCGCTGAACGAGGAGTTCGGCGGGCTCATCAAGAGCGGGCAGATCGTGCAGTGCGGGCCTTACCCCGAGGAGAGTGATCACCTCGATATGCCAAGGCTCGCGTTCACGCACACGAGGTACCACTACGCGATGGTCCGCAGGCTGATCGACAGGGTGAATCTGTGCGAGCCGAGAGCCGATTGATGATCCGTTTCGCAGCGATCGCGTTGGCAGCGATCGCTGCGATCGGCTGCGCGGGCGAGGGATCGGTGCGCCAGGCCGACGCGCCCAGACCCTGGGAGCAGCCCGATCTTGAGCGTCCGATTGTGGATGGGAATCAGGAGGGGCTCGAGCTGCGCGTGTGGGCGGTGGAAGACCAGGACGCGCTGATCGCGGAGTTGATCGAGAACTACAAGGGTCGGCCGACGCCCATGCTGGATTCGGAGCGGTCGGCCTGGCGGAGCAGCGGGCTCTGGCCCATCGCTGTCCCGATCGATGAGCTGACATTGGCGCGCGGTCGGATGCGTCTGATCGGTGTGGAGCAGCAGGACTGGCTCGGGCTGATGCCGACGTGGCGCGAGGGGGTGCCCGGGCGGCGGCTGGATGAGAGCTCGATGCTGTCGCGGCCGACGGGCGTGGTGCGCACGCCGGCGGGTCGGCTGCGGATACTGACGCGGTGCTGGCCCGAGCCGGGTCAGGGCGGGCCGGCGATGCACGTGGAGATGGCGGTGCAACTTCAGAATTTGCACCAGCGCCCCAATACGAGCGGTCTCTCGATCGACGCGGCAAGGCCCATCACCCAGCAGGGCGAGATTTTCAGTGAGCTGACGTGCGGGTTTCTGATGCAGCCGGGCGAGGCGCTCGTGCTCGTTCCGGTTGAGCCGGGCTTTGACCCGGCGTCGGTGCTGGGTGAGCAGCCGCTGGCGGG
>CAXBOF010000005.1:0-16266 GCA_963977205.1 uncultured Phycisphaera sp.
GACCGTCGTCAACATCCTCCGCCAGGCCAGCCTGCCCACCGGGCCCCAGCGCGGCGAGGCGACATGGGACCAGTTCATCCGCTCGCACGCGGAGACCCTTTGGGCCTGCGACTTCGTCCAGCAGCGGGTGCTCACGCTCAAGGGCTGGAAGGATGCGTACCTGCTCGTCTTCGTCAACGTCGCGACGCGCAAAGCCGTAGCGACCGTCAGCACCGAGCACCCCGACGCCAGGTGGGTCGCACAGCAGGCTTCCAGCTTCAAGAGCATGACGGGCGAGAGCGGGTGCCGAGTCCTCACGCGTGACAGCGACACGAAGTTCGGGAAGGCGTTCGACGGCGCGCTGCGGGACACCGGCGTGACACCCGTCCGCCTGCCCCACTGCTCGCCCAATCTCAACGCCCACGCGGAACGGTTCATCCAGACCATCCAGACAGAGTGCCTGGACCGGTTCATCGTGATGGGCTGTGGTCATCTTGACCACCTCGTGGGCGAGTACATGGAGCACTACAACACCGAGAGGCCGCACTCGGGGATTGGGCATCGTGTGCCGGACTGGGAGGGTCGCCCGCTCAAGCTACTGGGCCACAATGGAGATGTGACGTGCCGGACGCGGCTGGGTGGGGTGCTCAGGAGCTATGAGAGGGTGGCGGGGTAATGAATGGACTTAGGCTCGCCTCCCAAAGAGGCATCGAAATAGTTATACAAGAAATATGCTGCTCCTCCAAATATGAGAACACTTGTAGCTAGTATGGTTTTAGTTGCAGGACACGCTGTATGCTGCACGTTGATTTGGCATTTCTGAATTATCATATACCCACTGGTGCAATATGGAAGATACAAGTCCCGAGAGTCCAACGGCACCCGTAATCGAAGTCGATTGTGTCACGAAAACAACCTTCGCTGCCGCTCAGAATGCTGTCCCAATCATAAAGCGCATCTCGATCCGAAACGAAACAACTGATGCATTTACAAATATGCGGCTCTCGCTAACTCCGCAGCCCGCCTTCTGCCGTCCCAAGGAATGGGCAATCGATCGTGTATCTCCTGGAGAGGCGGTCGACATAGGGGATCGCCGGATCACTCTGGACTATTCCGTTCTCGACCGACTCAACGAGGCAGAACATGGTCAGTTGACCTTCAAGCTTGAGAGCGATGATGGCGTACTCGACGAGCAAACAGTCCCGATCGAGTTGCTCGCCCGGGATGAATGGGGCGGCTCGGGAGAGATGGCCCAGATTCTTGCAGCGTTCGTTTCTCCTAATCACGCTGCAGTAGCGTCCATACTCAAGGATGCTGCACGTCTACTTGAGAGAAGTGGTCACAAAGGTTCGCTCGACGGTTACCAGTCACGGGACCCACGACAGGCTTACATGATTGCTGGCGCGATTTGGTCAGCAATTAGCGGCTTTGGACTGTCATATGCCCAGCCGCCGCGTTCCTTTGAGAAGCATGGTCAGAAGATCCGTGATCCCGGTACGATCAAGGATTCAGGGCTTGCAACATGCCTCGACACAACACTTCTTCTCGCTGGTGCGTTCGAAGCTACAGGACTCAATCCGGTCGTTTTGTTTACACAAGGTCACGCCTTCGTTGGCGTATGGCTTCTTGACAAGACGTTCCCTCTGACAATTGAAAATGACGTAACGGAGGTGCGGAAGGCCATCGCCGCTCGAGAGTTCCGAGTTCTTGAGACAACACTTCTGACTCATCGACCGACAGTCGGGTTCGAGCAGGCGATGGCCAACGGCGAAGCCCAACTCTCCGATGATGCCGAGAAACCTTTTCATATGGCGGTCGATATCGCTCGGGCCCGGGCTGCTCGCATCCGACCAATCTCGTCTCGCGAAGTTGAATCGCATGTTGCGTCATTGGATGAAGATGCGGTTGTACCCGCTGCATTGCCGAATCCCCCCTCGCTTGACGATCTTCCGGTGGAATATGCTGAGGCGCTATACTCATCACCTGACGATCGGCTTGAACGCTGGCAGAAGAAGTTACTCGATCTGGGGCTTCGCAATCGCCTCTTGAATTTCTCACCCACTAGACAAACGCTGAAGATAATTTGCGCAGATGTCGCAGCTCTTGAGGATGCTCTTGCCGCAGGCGACAACTTTCGGGTCATCTCGATCAAGGATGAGAATCCGATCGGGAATCGAGACCCCCAGCTATATCGTCAGCAGACCGGCAAAGACATCGAACTGGAGTTTGCTGCGACGGCCTTCGATAAAGGGCAGGTTTGCGCTGCCGAGACAGGGAAGGAGACCCAGGCTCGACTCACAACTCTGTTCCGGAAAGCAAAGAGCGACCTTGCCGAAGGCGGTACAAACACGCTCTTCATGGCTGTTGGATTCCTCCGCTGGAAAAAATCGCCAACCGATGAGCGGACGCATCAGGCGCCCCTGTTGCTCCTACCGATCAAGCTCAGCCGTAAGTCGGCGAACTCCAGTTACTACCTATCCCACCATGAAGACGACGTTGTCTTCAACCAGACCCTCCTGGAGTTCCTAGAGCGGGATTTTGGACTCTCTATCCAGGCTCTACGAGGTGCGCTCCCTGAAGATCACTCGGGATTAGATATAAAACAGATCTTCGCGATTGTAAAGCATGCTGTGCGTGATGCTCCGGGATTCGAAGTCACCGAAGAGATCGCTGTATCAATATTCTCTTTCGCCAAATATCTCATGTGGAAGGATCTCGTTGATCGTACCGGCAGTCTCAAGAAGAACCGACTTGTCAAACACTTGCTAGACAATCCGACGGAGGCATTCCGAGATGGATTAGGAGATTTCCCAACTGCAGAAACAATCGATCAGCATGTAGACCCTGCGAAGTTATTCACGCCGCTGCCAGCCGATAGCTCGCAACTCGCCGCCATTGTTGCTGCCGAAGCCGGAAGGGACTTCGTCATCATCGGGCCTCCGGGCACGGGTAAGAGCCAGACGATCGCAAACATGATCGCCCATTGCCTAGCTCATGGAAAAACGGTACTGTTTGTCGCGGAAAAAGCGGCCGCTCTCGATGTCGTGTATCGTCGTCTCAAAGCCTATGGGCTGGCAGATGCATGTCTTGAGTTGCACTCTAACAAGTCGGATCGAAAGAGCGTTATCGCTCAACTGGGGGCGGCGTGGGACCGAGCGTCAAACGCCAACGACTCCGAGTGGATTCGGCTTACGGAGTCCCTGAACATCCAGAAGGACGAATTGAATCAGTATGTTTTCGAGTTGCACGAGCCCGGCAGTCACGGACGGAGTGTCTATGACGGCATTGGGATTTTATCTGGCAAACGTCCAAAGTTCGCACTTGTATTCTCCGGTCTTGAGTCGCATGATCGCGCCAGTTTCGACTCGCTGATCGATTTGGCAGAGCGGCTCGCACTAGCCCGTAGAGCAGTCCAGGAATGCGGCTCACTTGGTGTCGTCGAGAAGACGGAATGGTCCTTCGCATGGCAGGCCGAACTATTGGAGGCAGCTGGCCGGTTTCGAGACGATACCACTGCCCTACTCGAGTCATGCCGACGGCTTGGAGATTCGCTCGGTTTACCCAGTGATCACGAGATCCGTAACCCACTACTCTCCGCTCTAACAAAGTTAGCCAAGACGATCAACGAATCAGCCCGACCAGATATGCAGTTTGCCGCGAATGCTGACTTCAGTTCACTCCAAGAAGCCATCACGATTCTCGGCGAAGCACGATCGGAGTTCCAAAAAGCTCAGGATTCGATTGCAGCACGCTATGAAGACGTACAGATTCAACGAATGCCCCTAGAAGATATAGACCAAGAGTGGCGGCGGGAGAACGCGAAGCTGTGGCCGCTGTCGCGTCTTGGCACCATGCGTGTGCAGAAGCTATTGCAGAGTTACGCCACTAATGGGAAAGCTGATCCCGAGAGAGATATACAGCCTCTGATGCAAATGCAGGCCTCCCTTTGTGCGGCAGCAGGCTGCGCAGCAAACGTTCTTCCTGGCTTCGATGGCGTGAGATCAGATACCAATGCCCTCAGTAGCATGCTCGATCAGGCGAGGGAGCTTCACGCGGCATGCGCTCAAGTTACTCAGGTAGCTGGCATCGAGACGGATCTACTTGCAAAGTTGAACAAGCTGCTGCCAGCGGGCCAACAGTCGTGCAAGCTGGCGATCGCAGCGCAACAACTGCTCGAATGCCAAGCAGAGTTCAAGCGATCAGGCAGGAGATTCATGGCACTCTCAGGCGGCCAACTGTCGCCCACCTCGTTGAGGGCAGTGGTTGATGCAATGGAGGAGTTGCACCAAAGCGCTTCAAAGCTCAACGACTGGGTGAAATGGTCGCAGGTGAAACAGGAGGCACAAGGCAGGGGACTCGGCCCGATGGTAGAGGCACTATCTGCAGGCTATATCGACCATCCGGTCGATGACTTCCTTGTGGCGTACTTCACATGGTGGCTGCCTCTCGTGATCGACCAGAAGCCAAAGCTTAGGGGATTCGTCCAATGGGAGCAGGTTGACAAAATCGAACGGTTCCGTTCGCTCATCGACTCAATCCAGCATCTCGCTGCGAATCAGATTCGCCGTGCCGTTTCTCACGATCTGCCTGCGAAAGATGGGGTGCCGAGAAAGTCGGAACTGGGGCTCCTGCGTCATCAGCTCGGGCTGCAGAGACCGAGTGAATCGATCCGTGGGCTAATCGAGTCCATGCCAGAGACGTTCACCAAGCTCACGCCCTGCGTACTGATGTCTCCGCTGTCTGTCGCCCAGTACCTCCCTGCAGAACAAGCGACCTTCGATATGGTCATCTTCGATGAGGCTTCTCAGATTACAACATGGGATGCTGTCGGTTCAATTGCGAGAGGCCGACAGTCGATTATTGTGGGAGATCCGAAGCAGCTTCCGCCTACCAATTTTTTTGGGCGAACAGATGACGAGGCAAATGATGAGGTAGCAGTTTACGAACGAGATCTTCTGAGCATTCTGGACGAGGCTTCTGCGGCTGGCCTTCCATTACATCAACTGAACTGGCACTACCGTAGCCGAGACGAAGGTCTGATTGCCTTCTCAAACCATCATTACTACGGGCAACGCTTAGTGACTTTCCCATCACCCATGACAGAGTCAGGCGCCGTCCAGTTCCACCGAGTTGATGGTGTGTATGCGCGTGGTACAGGCAGGACCAATGCGATTGAAGCACGGGCTGTTGTCGATTTCGTTATCCGTCGTATAGAAGAATGGTCTTCATGGCCTGAAGCCGAAAGGCTATCGATTGGTGTAATCACATTCAATGCAAATCAACAAGAACTTATCCTTGACTTGCTCGACGCGGAGCGTGCCCAGCGACCCCACCTAGAGTGGTTTTTCTCAGACGAGCGCGAAGAACCTGTCATCGTCAAGAACTTGGAGAATATTCAAGGCGACGAGCGTGATGTGATGCTGTTCTCGATCACATTCGGGCGAGATCACGCAGGCAAGCTCTCAATGGACTTCGGGGCAGTTAACCGTGAAGGTGGAGAAAAAAGACTCAATGTTGCTGTAACTCGCGCAAAATCTGAGTTTCACATCTTCTCATCCATCTCGGCGGAAGACATTGACTTACGAAGAGGCAAAGGTTTAGGTGTCGCTCACCTGAAGAGTTATCTCGACTATGCAGAGCGTGGTTCTACGGCTCTGGCGGCAATGGACGAAGGCTCTCTAGGTCCTGCCGACAATCCTTTCGAGGCCTCTGTGGCCGCCGCGTTGCAAGTTCGTGGATGGGAAGTCCGGACCCAAATCGGTGTGTCGGGCTTCCGAATCGATCTGGGCATTATTCACCCCGACAAAGCTGGGGCATACTTAGCAGGCGTCGAATGCGACGGCGCAACGTATCACCGCTCCGCTACAGCTCGGGACCGAGATCAGATCCGAGAAGGGGTTCTCAGAAATTTAGGCTGGGAGATTCTGCGTGTATGGTCAACAGATTGGTTTATGCACCCAGAGGAAGCATTGGACCGCATCGACACGGCGCTCAAAGACTTGCTCGAACAGCGTCGCGAGGAAGCTCGCAAGCAAACGGAGTCTGAAAGGGAGAGTGCTGCGGAGTCAGTAGAATCGGAAGAACAGGACAGCATCACGTCCAATCAGTTCGATAACGCATCTGAAGAAGAAGCCGAGAATGAACAGCAAGAGATTTATGCCTCACTGCAAGTGCTGGATGAGCAAACAATAAATTCCAATGGCGAGTCTAAGAGCGATATCGAGGGAGAAGACGAGTGCGACGCCTCTCTGTTCTTCGAGCAGTCGTATTCGGCTCACCTAACCACATTGATAGACCGTGTTGTTGCCAAGCATGGCCCAATCTCTGAGACCATGCTTTACCGTCATATCACTAAGCTTCACGGCTGGCAGCGGGCCGGACGGCGGATCCAAGAGCGAGTCATGGCCTGCATTGGCGAGAATGAATGCCGGAAGGAGAACGGAAATCTGTTCATCTGGGAGCGGGGGACCTACAAGCAGATTCTTTCCTTCCGCGCAAACCTGAACCGAGCCACTCGTGACGTTCCGCAAGCTGAGCTTCTTGGATTGATTTCTGAGCATTCCGATGTCCTGCAGAGTAGCGATCCCGCGAAGGATATTGCCACTCTGATGGGGCTGGGAAGGCTCACTACAGATACCAGGACGTACCTAGAGTTGTGTATAGCCGAGTACCAACGGCGTGGCGAACTCCCAAGCGGCTAACTGGCGCTTTCCGTCAGTCCTGAAAAGAGCATCTCGACCATGTCATCCATGTGCCAGAACTATACCTAAAACCACCGAGTCTGGTCAGATCTGGAACGTGGTGCAAGATAGCTCGGACTCTCATAGACTCTGTTCCATCTCACGGGGAAATATTACATGAATAAAATCCCACACCAAGAAAGCTGTGAAGCCGGTGGCTCCTACTCGGAATACGCATCATGGAGTCGTTGCAATGGATGAGCCACGCTCTCTCGATAGCCTCTTCAAAGAAAAGTTGTACCGCATTCCGGACTACCAGCGTGGCTACGCCTGGCAGCTCGAGCAACTCAAAGCTTTCTGGGAAGACCTCATTAATCTCTCTCCGACTCGCTCTCACTACACCGGCGTTCTGACGCTCAAGCAGCTCTCGCCGGAGGAAATCGAAGAGGACGACAAGGAATACTGGCTCATCGATGACCACTCTTACAAGCTGTATCACATCGTCGATGGTCAACAGCGCCTCACAACATTCGTCGTGTTTCTACAAGCTTTCGTTGATCTAGTCAAGGCCCTGCCGGAGAATACCAACAAGCCCGACAACGATATTTTCATATCGGATAGTCTGAACATCGAGGCTGTCTGCGAAAAGTACCTCTATCGCATTAAGCCGACAGGCGACCGATTCCGAACATACAAATTCGGCTACAGCACCGACAACCCAAGTGACCGATACCTTCGTTACCGCATCCTCAACGAATCGGGCGGCGGCACAGTCGCTGAGACGTTCTACACGCTGAACTTAAGCAACGCAAAGAAGTATTTTACGAGCCAGCTCCGCGACCTCCACACCCAGGAAGGCACGAATGGGCTGCAGGATGTTTACAAGAAACTGACGAAGCGATTCTTGTTTAACGAGTACGTGATTAAAGACGAGTTCGATGTTTTCGTTGCGTTTGAAACCATGAACAATCGCGGTAAGAAGCTATCCGACCTAGAGTTGCTCAAAAATCGCTTAATTTACCTTACCACTCTATACGACGACCACGAACTGGATCCGTCCGAACGCAAGAGCCTGCGTGACACGGTTAATGACGCGTGGAAAGAGGTGTACCACCAGCTCGGCCGCAACAAATCCCGCCCGCTGAACGATGACGACTTCCTACGGGCCCATTGGACAATGTACTTCAAGTACTCCCGCAAGACCGGCCGTGACTACATCCAGTTTCTGCTTGAGGAACAGTTCTCGCCGCAGAGAATCCACAAGAAAGTGATCCACGACGTCGAGCTGGAAGATGCTCACGAGCAGACCTCCTTGGCGGACTTGGAGGAGGTAGAGAGCGAGAATTACGAAGTCGAGATGGAGACAGATACCGAGCCCACACCAACCGCTCATCTCCGCCCGACGGAGATTCGCGACTTTGTCATCAGCCTTAGAGAATCGGCTGTGCATTGGTTTGATTCTTTTTATCCGCAACTCTCTAATTCAATGTCACCGATCGAACGACAGTGGCTCGAACGGCTGAACCGAGTGGGAATGGTCTACTTCAGACCGCTTGTGATGGCAATCCTTAAGAGCCTGCCGAACGAGGCAGAACGGATTCATGCGATCAAAGCGATTGAACGGTTCATCTTTATCGTGTTCCGCTTGACATCAGCTCGGGCCAATTATAGGAGCAGCGAGTTCTACAACGCGGCCCGTTCGATTGATTCCGGTGAATATGGTGTAGACGCTCTCATCAGAAGACTTGATCGAAGTATGGAGTGGATCTTCGATGACGACGGTACTTTCGACAGCTCGGAGTTCCAATTCAACCTCAGTAAGAAGTTCGACTCAGGCAGCGGGTACTACGGGTGGGCTGGCCTGCGGTACTTCCTCTTTGAGTACGAGCTTGGTCTCTTGTCAGAAAGTCGCCAGAAGAAGGTTACCTGGGATGACCTGCTAAAAACGGAAAAAGACAAGGTCTCCATTGAGCATATCTATCCCCAGACCGAGACCGACGACTGGATGAAGCTGTTTGCCGAACTCAATGAAGTGCAGAAAACTAATCATGCCGGGAGCCTGGGCAATCTGTTATTGCTATCCCAGTCAATCAACTCGTCCCTCCAAAACGATAGTTTCTCGTCTAAGAAGAATGCGAAGATGAGCGAAAACGGGACTAAATTGCGAAACGGGTATGCCGACGGCTCGCATTCCGAGATTGAAGTGTCGGCGTGCGATAACTGGGGGCCATACGAGATCCGCGATCGCGGTCTTCGCTTGCTCCGATTCATGGAGACAAGATGGGGATTCAAGTTCAAGGATGATGGAGAGCGTGAGTCACTGCTCTTCCTGAGTAGTGAAGAAGAGGGGGACGCTTGATAAAAGAGAGCACACATCGAAGGGACTCCCTCCCCGATCCATACTCAAACTCCCCCTCACCCATTCACTTCCGCACCCTGCCAATACACCTCATCCAGTGTCTGCCCCCGCCCGTTCTTCCACTCGATCCACCCATTGGCGTTGCTCCCCGTCCGCGACACGATCGCCACGCCCACGTTCCAGGAGTCCTTCGACTTGTTGTGCTGCTTGAACCGGACCGTGCAGTCCTCCGCCTCGCCGATGTACGCACGCGGCATCCTGCACGAACCGCGTCGTGATCTCCGCGATCCGTACGCCACGCGGGTCACCCGACGGGCTGTAGATCTGGATGGTCTTCCCTGCGTGCATGGGCGTCATCCCCGGCATAACTATCCCAACGGGCCGCGATGACCCAACCTACCTGCATGCTTTGAGGGTGCGTATCAACACCAGAGCTGCCAGTCCCCATCGAAATCCTTCTGAATCCCGCAAAATACGGCAGTAACAGCGCGAAATGGAATGATCGACTCCGTCCCGTACTCCCTCGGTGTGTAGAACTTACTACCCCATCTCCAACTGATCTCCAAATGCTCTATCATCCCATTCCACAGGGGGTGTTGCCCTGCCACTCGAAACCGGAAAAACCACGCTATGGCCAAACGACAGCCTAAGAAGGCCGAGTCCAAGTCAAACGGCTACGGGGCCTCCCTCGGCTTCGAGGAGAAGCTCTGGACCTCCGCTGACAAGCTCAGGGGCTCCATCGACGCCGCCGAGTACAAACACGTCGTCCTCGGGCTCCTGTTCCTGAAGTACATCTCCGATGCCTTTCAGGCCCGCCGAGAAGAGCTTGAGGCGCTGACCACCGACCCCAAGTCCGACTACTTCACGGACGGCGACAAGGATTGGGCCGATCAGACCCTCGAAGACCGTGACGAGTACGCCTCCAAGAACGTCTTCTGGGTTCCGCCCGAGGCTCGGTGGAAGCAGCTCCAGGCCCAAGCCAAACGGCCCGACATCGCCAAGCTCATCGATGACGGCATGTACGCCATCGAGCGGGACAACCCCCGCCTTAAGAACGTCCTCCCCCGTGACTACGCCCGCCGTGGCATTCCTGCCGAACGCCTCGGGGAGCTCATTGACCTGATCTCGGGCATCGGTCTCGGCGACAAGGAATCCCGCGCCAAGGACATCCTCGGGCGGGTCTACGAGTACTTCCTCGGCAAGTTCGCTGCCGCCGAAGGCAAGCTGGGCGGCGAGTTCTACACGCCCCGCTGCATCGTCCGCCTGCTGGTCGAGATGATCGAGCCGTTCAAGGGACGGGTGTACGACCCCTGCTGCGGCTCGGGCGGCATGTTCGTGCAGGCCGAGCGGTTCGTCGAGGCACACGAAGGTAAAGCGACCGACATCTCCATCTACGGCCAGGAGTCCAACCCGACGACGTGGAAGCTCGCCAACATGAACCTCGCTCTCCGAGGCATCGAGGCGCATCTCGGCGAGAAGCACGCCGACACCTTCCACAACGATCTGCATAAAGACCTGAAGGCCGATTTCATCCTCGCCAACCCGCCGTTCAACGTCTCCGACTGGGGCGGCGAGCGACGCCGAGAGGATGTCCGCTGGAAGTACGGCACGCCGCCGGTCGGCAACGCCAACTACGCCTGGATCCAGCACTTTATCCATCACCTCGCCCCCAACGGCATCGCCGGCTTCGTCATGGCCAACGGTTCGATGTCGTCGAACTCCAGCGGCGAGGGCGACATCCGCAAGGCCCTCGTCGAGAACGACCTCGTCGATTGCATGATCGCCATGCCCGGCCAGTTGTTCTTCACGACCGGCATCCCCGTCTGCCTCTGGTTCGTGACCCGCAGCAAGACGGGGGGCACGCTCGGCGGCAAGAAGCTGCGCGATCGCCGCAAGCAGACGCTCTTCATCGACGCCCGCAAGCTCGGCTCGCTCGCCACCCGAACGCTCCGTGACTTCTCCAATGAGGAGATCGCCCGCATCGCCGAGACCTACCACGCTTGGCGAGGCGAAGGCGGCAAGTACGAGGACATTGCCGGGTTCTGCAAGTCGGCGACGGCTGAGGAGATGGAGAGCCACGGTTTCGTGCTGACGCCCGGTCGGTATGTCGGGGCCGAGGATATCGAGGACGACGGGGAACCGTTCGAGGAGAAGATGGCCCGATTGACGGCAACGCTGCAAGAACAGTTCAACAGTGCCTCTCGGCTACAGGAGCAGATTATCGCCACCACCGCCGCCTTTGCGAGGCAGCATAAATGAGCGATTGGCCAATACGCCAATTCGATACGCTATGCGATATCACTCGTGGCGGGTCGCCACGGCCTATTCATGATTTCATCCGACCCGAAGGTATCCCATGGGTAAAGATCGCTGATGCTTCCGCCGCTGGCGGTCGCTACATCGAGCGAACCCACGACTTCATCAAGCCTGAGGGTCGTGCAAGGAGTCGAACCGTCTATCCCGGCGATTTGATTCTGTCGAATAGTGCGACCCCAGGAATCCCTATGTTCATGGGCATCGAGGCTTGCATTCACGACGGGTGGCTACTACTCAGGGACTTCAAGGATCTCGACATACTGTTCTGCTACTACCTGCTCAAGCATGAACGGCCCCGCCTGCTTTCGCAAGGCAATGGGTCAGTGTTCATGAATCTCAAGACTGAGATCCTGAAGACCCACAAGGTACCTTTACCACCCCTCGACGAGCAGCGTGCCATCGCCTCGATTCTCGGCTCGCTCGACGACAAGATCGAGTTGAACCGGCGGATGAACCGCACGCTGGAGCAGATGGCGGCGGCGATCTTCAAGGCGTGGTTCGTGGACTTCGAGCCCGTCCGAGCCAAGGCCAGCGGGGCCGCCTCCTTCCCCGGCATGCCCCACCCCGTCTTCGACGCCCTCCCCGCCACCTTCACCGACTCCGAGCTTGGGCCGATTCCGGAGGGGTGGGAGGTGGAGCGGCTGAAGGATGCCGCCCGCCTCACGATGGGGCAATCGCCCAAGTCGGAGTTCTATAACACGACAGGCGACGGGCTGCCGTTCCATCAAGGGGTGACAAACTATGGCGAACGTTTCCCCGTCCACAAGACCTTCTGCACAGTCCAGAATCGGCTTGCCGAACCGGGCGACATTCTCTTCTCAGTCCGAGCGCCCGTGGGCCGCATCAACGTCGCCGATGAACGCTTGATCGTCGGACGGGGACTTGCTGCCATTCGGCACAACCACGACTGGCAGTCGTTCATGCTCTACGGGCTCAAGCATCAGTTCGCCGAGGAGGACTCAATCGGCGATGGCACAATCTTCACGGCGGTGACGAAGAAGGACATGGAAGGCATCCGGATTGTCGAGCCGACAGAGGCCGTTGGGATCGGCTACGAACGCTTGGCGTCCGCCATCGACCAACAGATCGGACTCAACGACAGGGAGTCACGAACGCTCGCCGAAACTCGGGATGCCCTACTGCCGAAGCTGCTGTCTGGCGACATCCGTGTCGAAGCCGCTGTGATCCAGGAGGCGCTCGCATGACCACAACGCCGATTGATCTCTCGCCATTCGCTGATCCCCAGATGCGAACGGAGCTAGAGAACATCGAACGTCTCTTGTCTCAGAGTCGCCGACTCTTCCTGTTTGGCGCGGGCTGTAGCAAGGTCGCTGGCTTGCCGCTCACGGCAGAACTGTGCGACATGGTTCTCGAAGGAATCGATGATCCAACTGCCAAGAAGCTGTTGGAGTCGATTCGCGAAGAGTACGACGGCGAGAGCCAGTCAACTATTGAAGACTATCTCAGCGATATCGTTGATCTGAAAGCGATGGCAGACCGCAGGGTACTCCGGGGTTGCACGAATGGAACTGTGGCCTACCAGGGAACCGACTACTCCTCCGAGAATCTCAGTGCTGCCCTTTGCAAGATCAAGAGCGAGATCCGCAAGGCAATCGGCACTGGACGAACGCCAGACATGAGCCTTCACCGCCTGTTCGTTCGGCATGTGAATCAGTTGCTCACCGACAAGCCATCCGCCAGACGACGAACTGACTATTTCGTGATGAACTACGACACGCTAGTTGAGGATGCTCTTGGTCGAGAGCGCATCAGTTTCAGTGATGGCTTCGCCGGAGGAATCACAGGCTGGTGGGATCCTGCACGCTTCAGCGACCAGACACTGATGGCTCGGGTCATCAAGCTGCACGGTTCCATCGACTGGTGCCTCTTCGACCACGAGTACTTTCCAAGCAGACTTCGCCCATCAGAGGTCGAGCCACCCGCTGAAGAGCAAGTCATGATCTGGCCCACGGCGACGAAGTATCGAGAGACTCAGCTAGATCCGTATGCACAGGTACTCGACTTGTTCCGCAAGGCGTTGCGGCCTGGATCGAGCGAGGACGCAGTGCTCATGGTGGTTGGCTATAGCTTTGGGGACAATCACATCAATCTAGAGATTGAGCGAGGTCTCAAAGACTCTGGAGAGAGGCTCAGTGTTCTCGCCATGTGCTACGAGGAGTCGCCGCCCGAAGCCCTCAAGAAATGGCTTGAAGACCCCGGTGTCGGATCGCAGGTACGGGCGTTCTGTCGAAAACAAGTGTGGCACGGCTCGGAGAGAGTTGACACCGAGACCGATGTCCCATGGGGCGACTTCGCAGTGTTGGCAAAACTCCTTGGAGGTGAGCGGTGAGCGAACCAATTCCAGGAAGCCCAGTCGAGAATCTAGGCATTGCTACGGTCATCGAGGTAGATGGAACCCATCTTGTTGCTGAACTGGATTCTGACCTGATCGAATTGTCACGAGTATATCGAGGCGATCTTTATCCAGTCGGGCAGTTTGGATCGATTCTCAAGGTGCATTATGGCCGACGAGTACTGTACGCATACGTTGCTCGACTCCGTATGAAGGCAGACTTTGATCGGGAGCGAGGCATCGCCGAGGGCAGTGCCTCCGACGCTCGAATCGTCGAAGCCGACCTCTTTGGCGAAGCCGAGTGGGAACGAGTTACTGACGCCGAAGGCACGTCGGCTTGGCAAATGCGGTTTGAGCGGGGTGTATCAACGTTTCCTCTTCCACAACAGCGGGTGTATCTCACGCCGCGATCTGAACTTCGGATGCTTTACGGGCAGCAGGAGCAGTCCGCCCTCGAACTTGGCGAACATGTTGGGGTAGGTGGTGCAAAGTGCTATGCCGATGTCAACGCTTTGGCGTGCAAGCACACAGTCATCCTCGGATCTACAGGCGCTGGCAAATCTGCCGCCGTCGCAGCCGTCATCCACGGGATTGTTGGTCTCAAGCCTGCGGGAGGCGAGTGGGCACCGCGAATAGTTATTCTCGATCCCCACGACGAGTATTCGACCGCATTCCCAGGCTGCAAGAAGCTTGCAACCGACAATCAGTCCCTCTCGCTTCCGTATTGGCTACTCAGCCTTGAAGAAACAGTTGCACTTGTCATCGGACGCACTGAGCATGCGGCCACTTCACAGACAAACGTCCTTCGCAACGCTCTAATCGATGCTCGACATGAGGGCGCTGCGAAACTGGGCTTGCCACTCGATGGAATCACTGCCGATTCACCTGTGCCGTATGAGCTAGGTGAACTGATGGGTGTGGATATATTTGGCCAGGATGGGGATGGAAACACGATAACGACGGGGCTCGTCGGGGCCATTAACTCACAAAGGCCAGACAACAGGGACAAGAAGCAGCATGGAGAGTACGCCAAGCTGATTGAGAAGCTTGGCTCGCTCTGCAAGGACTCGCGATTGCAGTTCATGATGAAGCCGTGGGATGGGAAGTCTGATCCATTCGGAGCCATAGCGGGCCAGTTCATGGCCGGGAACGAATCGATTCGAGTGATTGATCTCTCTGCCGTCCCCAACGAAGTGGCAGGTGCAGCAAGTGCCGCCATGGCACGATTGCTATTCAGTATCAAGTTGTGGCAGAGTCCAGAGGAACGCTCCGCAACGCCAGTAGTGCTTGTCTGCGAGGAAGCGCATCGTTACGTGCCCAATCGGGGCGATGCACAGTACTCCGCAGCCCAAGATGCCATACGCCGGATCGCTAAAGAAGGCCGGAAGTACGGCGTGGGGTTGATTCTGGTGTCTCAGCGGCCAAGCGATGTCGAGCCAACGGTTCTGTCGCAATGCAACTCGTGGATCGTACTCCGAATCACAAACGATGCAGATCGATCGCATGTGCGGTCTGTTCTGCCCGATTCTCTCGCGGGGCTCACATCTGCTTTATCCGGACTTCGGAGGCGAGAGGCCATCGTTGTTGGACTTGCCACGGTCCTTCCATCACGGGTATTGATCCGACAGTTGGAGCATCATGAGCTTCCTAGGTCGCACGACATCGACTTTGTGGCGGGTTGGTCCAAGCCGCCCGCGACAGAGAACGATCTTGAGAAAGTTGGGAAGCGATGGCGGTACCAAGACCGGCGAGCGAGTGAATGAGTAGCCGCTTCTCGGAATCCACAGTCGAAGTCGCAGCCCTTGAATGGTTTGAGGGGCTTGGCTATTCCATCGCCCACGGCCCGGAGATTGCGCCCGATGCCGCTGGCTCCGAGCGAGCGACCTATGCCGATGTCTTGCTGGTCGAGCGGCTCCGCGATGCCCTGTTCACGCTCAATCCCGACATCCCTACTGAGTGTCTCGACGAGGTCATCAAGCGGCTACAGCGCCCTGATCTTCCCACACTCATCGAGAACAACCGAACGTTTCACTCCCTCCTCCGAGACGGCGTGGACGTGGAGTACCGCCTGCCGGATGGCTCCTCGAAGGGCGACAAGGTCTGGCTCTTTGACTTTGAGAACACCGACCGCAACGACTGGCTCGTCGTCAACCAGTTCACGGTCGTCAAGAAGATCGGGACCAATCAGCACGACCGCCGTCCCGATGTCGTCGTGTTCGTCAACGGCATCCCGCTGGCCGTCATCGAGCTGAAGAACACCGCCGACGAGGATGCGGACATCTGGACCGCTTACAAGCAGCTTCAGACGTACAAGGCGGAGATCCCGAGCCTGTTCGTCTCGAACTCACTGCTGCTCGTCAGCGACGGACTCGACGCCCGCATCGGCTCGCTGACGGCGGGCAAGGACCGCTTCACCCCCTGGCGAACGGCGGACGGTGAGGAAACGGCCCCGAAGACGCAGCCGCAGCTTGATGTGGCGATCAAGGGCATCTTCGACCGGCGGTGGTTCCTCGACTACGTCCGGAACTACACCGTTTTCGAGACGGGCGATGCCAAGATCATCAAGAAGATCGCCGCCT
>CAXBOF010000006.1:0-15721 GCA_963977205.1 uncultured Phycisphaera sp.
CGATCGGGCTGGGCTGGCTCGTCGCGCCGACGGCCTGGCCGATTCTGCGGCCCATCTTCGACGCTCTGTACCGCGCCTTCGCGAAGATTCGCCCCAGGCTCCAACGCAGCGGCAAGGATGCGGATTGCGACACGGGTCGGTGCAACATCGGGTAGGAGCGCAGCGTGAGGGGACTTGTCTGGTTTCGAAACGATCTGCGCCAGGATGACAACCCCGCGCTCAGTGAGGCGTGCAGGCGCTCAGACAATGGCGTGGTCGCGGTGTACACCATCACGCCGAAGCAGTGGCAGCAGCACGACTGGTCGCCGGTGAAAGTCGAGTTCGTCAGGCGGACGCTCGCGGAGCTCTCGGAATCGCTGGCGGCCAAGAACATCGCGCTGCGGATTCTCACCGTTCCGGACTTCGAGCGTGTCCCAAGTGCGATCGCTGAACTCGCCAAAGAGCACGGCTGCGATGCGCTCTTCTACAACGAGGAGTACGAGGTCAACGAAGATCGCCGAGACGATGCGGTGTCGGACCTGTTCGAAGACGAGGTGGGCGAGGTGTTCGCGTTCACCGATCAGTGCGTCTTTAAGCCCGGCACCGTGCGCACTGGCGAGGGAAACTTCTACACGGTGTTCTCGCCCTTCAAACGCGCGTGGTACAAGGCGTACGAGAGCGATCCCGAGGGCGTCCTGCCGATCGTCAAGCCCCGCAAGCTGACGGAGATGGTGGGCGAGCCCGATAGGGTCCCGGAAACGATCGAGGGATACGAGGACGTGCCGGGGCACATCGACCGATGGTCGGCCGGCGAACGTGCTGCCCAACGCCGTTTGAAGTCATTTCTTGAGAATCGCATCGACACGTACAAGCAGGATCGCGACTTCCCTGCGGACGATGCGACGAGCGTGCTCTCGCCTTACCTCGCGTGTGGCTCGATCTCGCTTGGCAGGTGCGTACACGAAGCAATCCAGTGGAACGACGGCAAGCTCGACAAGGGCTCGCCCGGCGCGGTGCACTGGATCAGTGAGCTGATCTGGCGCGAGTTCTACAAGCACATCCTCGTCGGCTTCCCACGGGTCTCGATGCACAGGGCGTTCAAAAAGTCAACCGAGAAACTCAGATGGAACGAGAACGACGAGCACCTGAATGCCTGGAAGCAGGGACGCACGGGTGTGCCGATCGTCGACGCGGCGATGCGCCAGCTCGTGCAGACCGGATGGATGCACAACCGCCTGCGCATGATCGCGGCCATGTTCCTCACCAAAAACCTCTTCATAGACTGGCGAATCGGCGAGCGGTTCTTTATGCAGCACCTGATCGACGGCGACCTCTCGGCCAACAACGGCGGGTGGCAGTGGTCCGCCTCCACCGGCACGGACGCGGCCCCGTACTTCCGCATCATGAACCCGTATTCGCAGTCCAAGAAATTCGACCCCGAGGGCGAGTTCATCCGCAAGTTCGTGCCCGAGCTGGCAGAACTCGACGCGAAAGACATCCATGACCCGTCGCAGTTCCCGCCGATAGCGAGGGACAGGCTCGACTACCCGGCACCGATCGTGGATGTCAAAGCCAGTCGCATGCGAGCGATCGAGGCGTTTAAGGCTTTGAAATAAGGGGCTTGAAAGCCGGGTCGTTCTTGGTGATCGCAAAGAAGGTGAGCGTGCCGTGAACTTCGTCGGTGACGACGAGTGTGGGCGGCGTGTCGCCAACGCCTGGCAGGGCGAGCAGGCCCTCGGGCGAGGCGAGGTGGCCGTTGGTGTCGGGCGTGTCGATCTGGAGGATCTCGATGAGTTCGAGCGTGTCATAGGGGGCTTTGCACGTCAGGTGCGCAACCATGCCGGCCCGTTCGAGCCCGACGAAGATGTGCTCGGTCTCGCCGATGCGTGTGTGCGCGAGGCCCTCGGGCTCGACGCCGCGTTTGTCGTCGCGCTTGGCGATGATCTTGACGGTGCGATCGTCGACGATGCCTTCTTGGTGCATCGCGTTGATCCGGTGTGCGAACGCGTCGCCCGAATCGTCGAGCAGTTGCATCGAGTCGTCGTAGAGAGAGATGCTCTGTGCGCCGAAGCGGACGGGGCGGTTCTCGGCTCTGAGGATCGAGGCGACCACGTCGTTGCCCTCGTACTCGGCCACGCCATCGTCGCCCCATTCGTCGCGCGGGTCGCCCTCGTTGGCAGTGACGATGCGGAGACCGGCGGGTGTGTCAAAGACGATGATGGTGTCGGGTTGGCGCAGGGCGTCCATGCAGCCCACCTTCGATGTGCCGAGCCAGTGCCACGATCGGCGCTGGCCTCTTTCGAGATCGATCACCGCGACGGCGTTGTTCTCCTGGCACGCGACATACGCCGAGCGCGAATCCGGCGCAACGGCGATGTACTCGGGCTCGATGAGTGATGCGGGCATCGCCTCGGGCGGCGTCAGCCATGTCGCGTCGGTGCTTTCCTTCACGTCGGAAAGCGTGATGGTGCGGACCGTGTAGTCGCTCAGGTCGATGACCGAGACGCTGCCCTCGGGGTCGACACCCTTAGCCGGCTCGCCTTCGTTGGCGGCGAGGGCGTGCTTGCCGTCGGGCGTGAAGGTGACCATGTCGGGCATCGCCCCGACGCGCACCGTCTTCGTCCGATGGCCTTCACCATCGAAGAAAACGACGAGGCCGGGATCGGTCGAACGCTCGGCGGTGAGCGCGACAGCAAAGAGCCCATTGTGGCAGGCGACGGAGTTGATCGCGCCGCCGACGTCTGCGAATCCGATCCGCCGAAGGGCATGTGGTGCGCGGCGGTCGGACACATCGATTACCAAGACCTCAATAGGATCGGCGAGCGTGAAGAGCACGTGCCCGCTCTGCTCGTCAAAGGCAGCGATCTCGGTGGGTGTGCCGATATTGATTTGTGAGATCATCTCAAGCCGGGCATTCTGCGCGGCTGCGCTGCACGCAATGAAAGACACCCCGAGCGCAGCGAGCGCTCGGAGCGTGAAAAGGGATCGGGTTACGGGTTGCATGTCGGACCGTTGGCGCCCTGGTTAAACGCGGCGACCCATGCCGAGAAGTCGGCGGGGCTGACGCTGCCGTCCTGGTTTACGTCGGCGACGGGGTTCATGACGTTGAAGTTGGCGACCCACGCCGAGAAGTCGGCTGGGGAAACGAAGCCGTCCATGTTCTGATCGGCGCAGAGTCGGCCCGTCGGGATGACAGCCTCGGCCGCCATGACATCGAAGACCGTCACAGCAGGATCGTTGGTGCCGCCGGGACCGTCGGTCGGGTCCATCCATCGCATGGCCTCGATGCCGTTGAACGCGCGGCCTTCGTAGGCGTAGCACTGGAATGGCATGCCGGTGCCCGGGTCGATGATCGGAGCGCCGAACTCGTCGAGGCAGTCGGTGCGGTCGTCGAGCGTGGCGCCGACGCTTGCGTTGATGAGCGTCAGGTCGTCGCCGTTGGCTTCGCCGTCGAAGTTGAAGTCGGCCAGCACGAAGCGGAACTGCGCGATGCCAAAGCGAGCATCGTCGTTGAACGTCCCGGGGGTCATGTTGAAGCCGGTCTCACTCGGGGTGCCAGCGTTGGTGACGATCGTGATGTCATCGAAGCGGAACGTTCCCGAGCCACTGACGGTGCAGTCGCCCTCGCCCGTCGGGCTGGGCGGGCAGTCGTAGAGCGGGCCAGAGAGGTTGGTCGGGGCCTTGGGCAGCGCCATGTCGAGCGGGTCGAAGCCGTACTCGGGCAGCGGGCGGTTTGGGGGCAGACGCAGGATCTCGCCGTAGATGAATTCCTCATCGGCGCTGCGTGTGCGGACCACTTCCATGTCGCTGTTGATGCGGTTGCCGGCGTTAGGGTTGGTGCCGAAGTAATTCACGCGGCTAAGCGCATCGGGATCGAAGCCCTGCGTGTCGGAGATCTCCTGATCGCTCGAGCGGACGTACTCCTTGCCGCCGTTGTCGCTCCAAGCGATGTCGTCGACGATCTGGAGCGGGTCTAAGGCGAGGGGGCTTCCGCTCTCGATTCCGAAGTCGAGCTTCCCGTCGTAATCCACGTCGGGGTTCACGTCCTTGCGGAAGCTGTAGCCCGGTGCGTAGACGCTTGCGCCGCCCGAGATCGAGTGGTTGGGGCGTGCGCGGACGAGGAGGTAGGTGGTGCTGTCACCGTTGGCGAGGTTGCCGGCGGTATCGATGGTCGGGATGTGCTGCGCAGCGAAGTCGGCGATGGTGGCGGTGGGGTGGGTGTAATCGGGGACGTCGCCGAACGGGTCATTGACGAGTACGAGGAAGCCGTCGGCGCCGAGCGACAGACCATCGAGCGAAAAGGCCTCGTCGATCTCCGCGGGTGATTCGGGGACGCCGTCGCCGTTGAGATCGCTGCCGCCCTTGACGCACGCGATGGCGTAGCCGGTGAGGTCCATGTTGGGCCTGCCGTAGAGCTCGAAGAACTCCCAGGCGGTCTCGGCGCCGGGCGGGTCGTGCATGGCCTCGTTGATGACGACCTGTGCGCTTGCACCCTGGCCCGCGGCGACCAGCAGTGCAGCGGCTGCGATGTGACGCTTTTGCATCTGATTCTCTCCTCTATTCGCGGCGCTCAACTGGCGCTCGCGGCTTACCTTCGATCCAGACGTCCTGACAGAAGATCACCGGCGAAGATCTCGCCGTTCTCAAAGTCGTCGTACACATAACGATCGCCCTCGCGGCGGCCGCCGAATTCCTTGTCGCCGTTGAGATCCTTGAAGTCGGCGACATGCCCGTCGGCGAAGAGGAAGTTTGACGATGTGCGATCGTGCCCCTTGCCGCCACCGATCGAAAACTTGCCGCGGCCGTGCGCGGGCCCGAAGTCGGTGTAGTCCTGGAAGCCGTAGACCCGTGTGCGGGCATCGCGGATGATGGGGCCATCGGTGAGGGCTTTGACGGTTGGGAATCTGCCGTCGGGCCTTGTGATCTCGTCGGCGCTGTCGAGTGTGTCGGTGCGTGCGTCGGCGATCAGGGGCACGCGCGACGGGGCGACGGCGGACATGTAGGAATCCTTGAGCGGACCCAGCGGAACCAGATCGCCCGATGAAGTCGCGTTTCTTTTCTTCGGCCCGGTCTGCGCCATGTACCAGGCCTGGGTGTAGTTGGTGTTGAAGCCGCGGTCGATGAGCTTGTCGACCTCTTCCTGCGAGAAAGTCTTGTAGGGTGATTCGTTGACGCGGCTCAGGATCAGGTTCTGGCTGAACTTGGCGGGATTGGTCGGGCAGAGCAGGTTGCCCGGGATGGCGTACTCGCCGTTGACGAAGTCGGCCACCCAGCCGGTCGTGTCAAACGCGCCGTAGCCCCGGACGAGATTGGTTGCATTTGTGCGCGAGCGGTTGTCGAAGGGGCCCGAGCAGTAGAACTCTTTGTTGTCCACGCTGTACGAAAGCGAAGCGATGCCGAGTTGGCGAAGCTGCGAGGCGCACTTGACTTTCTGAGCGGTGTCCTTGGCGGATCCGAGCGATGGCAGAAGGATGCCAATCAGGAGCGCGATGATAGAAATGACGACGAGCAGCTCGATCAGGGTGAACCCTGTCTGAGCCGCGCAGTTTCCACGCGTGTGGTACTTCAACCCGGATCTCCCCAAACGAACTCAAGGCAATCTGCCGGTGTCCCCTCCGGCGTGAGTTGTTATATCTGGGGCTCAATTCTCGAGTGCGAGCGCCACGCGAAGAAGATGTTAAGGAAACATAAAGAAGAGGCGGGAGTGCCAAAAACCAGTGCTGGCGTTCCAACTGGATACGCCGATTAAGGCTATTCCAATTCCGGTGGCGAACAGGCTGCAACTAAAAGAATAAGTCAGAGAAACATGAAGAAACGCTCTCTTTGCGCACTCTGCATCCCGCCTTGACAAAGCGGACGCTCCACCAAACTAGTCTTCGGCCGATGCGAGATTGCTCGCCCGGGTTGTTCGACATGACTGGAACTGGAGCTGGTATGAACATCAAAGAACTATGCAGGATGCAGCCGCGATCGAGAAACGATCGGGGATTCACGCTCATCGAATTGCTCGTCGTGATCGCGATCATCGCGCTCCTGATTGGCATTCTTCTACCGTCGCTGGGCAAAGCCCGGGCCACTGCGCAGGCGATCGCCGCCGCGGCGAATCAGCGTGGTGTGGCGCAGGCCAACGCCGCGTACAACAGCTCGAACAAGGACTACATCCCGCCGTCCTACGTCTACGGCTCGGACACTACCGGCTTCAATTGGAAGCCCGAAGATCAGCAGACCACCAATCCGACTGCAATCAACGGCTACATCCACTGGTCGCAGTCACTCTTTGACGGCGACAGCACCGCAGGCGAAGCCTTCGAGAGCCCCGCGGCCACGAACGGTGGTGCGCCACGCACGAATCCCGGCCCGAACCCTGAGCACTGGGAACAAGCTCAGGTGAACGATCTCAATCAGAACTCGGGGACATCGGCGAATGTGCCCCAAGACCGTCAGCTCGCACGCGTCGCCTTTGCGGGCAACGGCGCACTCTTCCCGCGAAATAAGCTCGGCTCGGCGCCCGGCTCGCGGCGCAACCGCCTCGTGAAGGACGCCGAGGTCTGGAACCCCTCCAAGACGATTCTGCTCTGCGAGATCTACGACTCGGGGTACAGCTGGTCGTCGCTCTCGGATCGTCAGGGCGATGATCCGGGCAGCTCATTCAAGATCAAAAGCCACCGCCCGGTGCAGCCCTTCGGTGCCAACGGCGACTTTACAGATCAGGCTATCTACAACGCACCGAGTTACCCGGGCGGCAGCGGCCCCGCCCGCTACCGCTACCAGGACACCGACCCCGACGTCGACGAGCTTGTCGAGAAGGACGAGGACAAGGGCGAAGGCTCGATGACCGAGCGCGGCCTCGACATGGTCGGCCAGCCTCACTCGGGCAAGGGCAACTTCTGCTTCCTCGACGGGCATGTCGAAACGATGACCACCGTCGAGACCATCGAGAAGCGCCTCTGGGGCGACAAGTTCTACGCCATCACGGGCGACAACCGAATTCAAAAAGCCGACCGCTAACCACAACCCGCTGGGGCGCTCGAAAGAGCGTTCCAGCGTTTCGAGAGATTCCGAGCAGGGAAACTCGTCCATGAGTTCAAAGCCGGCATGAGGAGGCCGGGCGCAATCGGTGTGTCCCGATGGCGCGATGTGATTCACACTGTTCACAGGTCCATCACACAGAGAGATCATCAATGAAGACCCAAACCAAAATCATGAGTCTTGTAGCCGCCTGCGGGCTGGCCGGCGTTGTCAACGCCCAGCCGTACGAGGTCACCATCTCAGGCGCTACGCTGCTCGAGAACTTCCTTGTCTCGTCGTCCTCGACGAACGACTTTATCGACCTCGACGGAGACGGCGTTGCGGGCAGCATCAACGCGAACAACGAGCAACTCGCCAATCCCGGCACGTCGATCGGTGCCGCTCAGAACAGCGACTACTTCATCATCCAGTACACCGCCGTGGGCTCGGGCAACGGCATCGCCGACCTCGACACCCGCGGCTGGAGCCGCAAGCACCCGTCCGGCTTTGTCGACGGCGTCACCAACTACCTCCGCGGCGTCGATGACAACGCCGACGCAACACCGGACAACCCCTACAGCGGCATCGCGGGCAACATCATGGGCGATGACTCCTTCACATCTGCCAACGTCGCCGACGGGTTCATGAACCGGATCGCATTCATCAGCGGCGGCGCACGCGTCGGTATCGCTAACTCGAACACCCCGCGTGGTTATCCGTTCCGCACCGATGTCGCTGGCACACACACACCCTCGACCAGCTCGAATGACGCGACCCACGGCGTCCAGATCGATCTGGCCCCGACCGACGTTCCCGTCGCCTGGTTTATCACGCAGGCCGGCACGGGTATCTTCGACAGCTTCCCCAACACCCCGGGCTACGGCAATAACGTTGTCACCAGCCTCAACTTCGACGGCTCCGATGCAGGACAGAGCAACGCGCTCAAGACACTCGTCAACACCAACACCAACATCGCCAACCCCGATGCCAACACCATCTACTCCACGCAGTTCACCACCGCTGTCGTTGGCTCGCTCGTCAACTACGGCGTCGGCTACTCTCAGTTGGATCTCTCGGATGTCCGTCACGGCTTTGCGACAGGCCGCCTCTCCACGGGCGAGAACCTGACCTTCGTCACCCGTGATTCCGGCTCGGGCACGCGCAACGCGTTCAACAACGGCATCTGCCTCGATCCCTCCTTCGGTATCGGTGTGAACATTGGACTGAAGACATCTAACTCTGCCAATGATCTGATCGGCCCGAACTACCAGCCCTCCAACAAGGGCGGATCGAGCCGAATGGACGGCACCGTCCGCAATACCCGCCTGGGCGTTGGCTACACGGGCGCTGAGCGCCTCTTCAACAACGGCTACAAAACAGCCAACAACGGCACCGGTCAGATGGACATGCTCGCCATCCGCAACGATGTCTTCGGCACGGGCGGTGCGACGTTCAACCGCCCCAGCATCGACAACGTCCTCCACAACGATCGCGATTCCGGCTACATCGTTCAGGCCCCCTCGGATATCGCTTCGATCGGTGATCCTCGCAACGAGACCATGCCCGGCGGCATCCCCGGCAACACAAACCCGCCTATGGCAAATCCCGCGGCTGCCGGTTATCTGAACAACATCCGCGAAGCCGTCGCCGCATTCGCGGGCGATCCCGGTACCGCTGAAGACTTCTTCAGCCCGGGCGAGTTCCTCGCCTTCAACTTCATCCCGACCGACGCGACCGACTACATCCCCGGGCAGGGCACCTGCGACCCGATCCTCAACACGACCAACGTCACACTCCAGAATTTCGTCGCTTCGACCAACGTTCTGGGCAACAGCGTGTACGACTCCTTCGACTTCTCGGCTCGCGGCCGCGTTCCCGTCCGCACGACCGGTGTTGTGTACGCCGACGGCGTCGCCAACGGCAACAGCTACCTCTCTGAGTCCGGCGCGATCGTCTCGTACTCCACGACGATCACCAGCCGCAACAAGATCCAGGGCGATTTCAACGCCGACGGCCTGCGTGACTGGAACGACATGGCAGCAGTCGTCGACGCCTGGGAAGAGCGCGCGGGCACCGGCCCGTCCTGGACTCCGGCCACTGGCGTCGCCGGCCCGGGCAGCGATTTCGTCCTCGACCTCACCGGCGATTTCAACGGCGACGGCAACTTCGACCTCGTCGATGTCCGCTACTTCGCTGACGGCCTGGCCGTCGACCCGGCGACCGGCGTTCTCAACCGCGCCGAGGGCTTCGTCCGCGCCGATGCCGCGTCCGCTTCAGGCAACGCTTTCGGCACCGTGCTGGCCACCGGCGCTTCCTACACCGCCGGCGCCTCGGCAGCCGACATTGCAGGCGCGACCGGAACCACGCCCGGCTTTGCTCCCATCGGCGCTGATGGCGTCGTCGGCGCGGCCGACCTCGACTACATTCACGCTCAGTTCACCGACCTCGCCGGAGCCGAGCTCGACTGGGCCGACACCGACGATGTCTCCACCCCCAACAGCCTCGGCCTCATCCGTGACCTCTCGGCAGACGTCACCGGCGACCTGCTCGTCAATCAGGACGACATCTGCGCCGTCCTCGCGTACCTGGGCACTTCCAGCGGCGACGTCAACCTCGACGGCCTCGTCAATGCCGCCGACTCTTCCATCGCATCGGGCAACCTCGGCAGCGCCGGCGGCTGGGCCGATGGCGATGTCAACGGCGACGGGATGGTCACCTCGGCCGACCTCGACATCATCACCGGTGCCGCTCCCGATCCATGCGGCGGCTCCGTCACCTACGACTGCTGCGATGCCAACAACGACGGCAACTGCAGCCCCGCCGACTTCTCGGCCTGGGTCGCCGCGTTCAACTCCGGTGCACCGCGCTGTGACACCAACCAGGACGGCAACTGCAGCCCAGCCGACTTCTCGGCATGGGTTGCCGCGTTCAACGCCTCCGGCAGCGGCAGCCCCATCACTTGCACCGAGTAAGTGATCCACCCAAAACCCGGGCAGGAATTCTCTGATTCCTCCCAGTCCCCGGCGGCACCCGCTCCCCTGCGGGTGCCGTCTTTTTACACCCGCAAGCATCACTTCCAGTAACCGGCAACAATGACCCGCACACACTCGCCTTTCTGATCCGCCCACTCACCCGGAGCATCGAACAATCCCATGCTGATCCTCAGCCTCATCGGTGCGCTCGTGATCGGGATGACACTTGGCCTCATGGGCTCGGGTGGGTCGATCCTGACGCTGCCGCTGCTCGTCTACATGCTCGGTCGCGAGGGCGACATCGCCATCGCCGAGTCACTGGCGATCGTGGGCGGCATCGCAGCCGTGGGGGTGATCCCGCACGCACGCAAGGGCCTCGTCGAATGGCGCACCGCGATCATCTTCGGATTGCCCGGCATGCTCGGCGCGTTCTTCGGCGCGATCCTCGGCGGCTGGATGGACAACACCATCCAGCTCATCATCTTCGCGCTCGTCATGCTCACTGCTGCCACGTTCATGTTCCGCAAGTCCAGTGCCAAGCCCGCCGCCAGTTCGCCGGATGCAGACCAGGTGGCCGATCCAGTGCGCCCGGCAGCCGTGCTCGTGGCGCTTCAGGGCCTTGCCGTTGGAGTGATGACCGGCATCGTGGGCGTGGGGGGCGGCTTCCTGATCGTGCCCGCGCTCGTCCTGCTCGGGAAGCTGCCGATCCACCGAGCCGTCGCGACGAGTCTGCTTGTGATTGCTGCCAACTCGGCCGTCGCGTTCGTGCGCTACACCACCGGTCTTGCAGACGAGGGGCTCTACGTCGATTGGGGCATCATCGGGATGTTCGTGGGAGTCGGCGCGTGCGGGACGTTCGTCGGCAAAGCCGTGGGCGGGCGGATCAGCCAGCGGGCGCTGCGGCGCGTATTCGCGATCTTCCTGGTCGTCATGGGCATCGTCATCATGGCGCGCGAAACAACGAGGCTCCTCTCGACGTCCGAGCCAAACGATCCGGTGCCGACAGAAACCGCGGACTGAATCTGCACACCACGTTTACGGTCTGTCCCGTGCAGCGTGATCGGCCTCGGTGTACATTCTCTCACTGAGATGGCACACGCCGAGGGGACACACCATGCAGAGCCGATCCGTTCGCATTCTTGCCGCCACATTGCTCGTTTTGGTTCCGATGCAGCCTGCACAGGCGCAGGTTCAGGAGGAACGCACCGCAGCAGAACACGAAAGGCATCTGCACAAGCACAACGCGGACCACGCGACCTCGGACGACAGGACTCGCTTCTTCACGAACCGCCCCTCCGACATCGCGCTGCCGCTGCCGGGCGAGGAGGACGCGTTCTCGTTCGTGGTCTACGGCGACCGGACGGGCGGGCCAGACGCGGGCATCAATATCTTGAAGGACGCCGTCCGCGACACCAACCTGCTCGAACCCGATTTCGTCATGACCGTCGGCGATCTGATCGACGGCTACAACGCGACCGACGCCTGGACCGCGCAGATGCGCGAGTTCAAGGGCGTCATGGACGAGCTCATCTGCCCGTGGTTCCCGGTCGCGGGCAACCACGACATCTACTACCGGGGCGAAGGTCGCACCCCCGACGAGCACGAAGGCAACTACGAGATGCACTTCGGCCCGCTGTGGTACGCCTTCGAGCACAAGAACTGCTTCTTCATCATTCTCTACACCGACGAGGGCAACCCCGAGACGGGCGAGCGCAATTTCAACAAAGCCGCCTCGCAGCAGATGAGCCCCGAGCAACTGGCGTGGTTGGATGAGATGCTCGATCAAAGCCAAAACGCCCAGCACGTCTTTCTCTTCATGCACCACCCGCAATGGCTCGGCGGGAACTACGGCGACTCGTGGAACACCGTCCACGACATGCTCGTCAAGGCCGGCAACGTCTCGGCTGTCTTCGCCGGGCACATCCACCGCATGCGATACGACCAGCGTGACGGCATCGAGTACGTCACGCTCGCCACCGTCGGCGGATATCAGAACAAGGTCGTGCCCGACGCGGGATGGCTGCACCATTACAACATCGTCACCGTCCGCCCGGGCCAGGTCGCGCACGCGGCCCTCCCCGTCGGGCAGGTCATCGATGTCCGCGAGCTCACGAGCGAGGTCGCCGATCAGGCGATGCAACTGGCGCGTGAGAGCGTCACGCTCTCGCCGGCACTCTCGATCGACTCGACCGGCGTCAGCGAGGGCGAGGTGAAGCTCAGCTTCCGTAATCCGACGAAGTTCGCCGTCGACTACACGCTCATGCCCGAGTCACGCGACAGCCGGTGGGTCGCCTGGCCCGATCACCTCCACGGCTCGCTCGAACCGGGCGAAGAGCTCCGCGCCTCGTTCCAGGTTGCTCACGCGGGCGGGCTCGACGACACCTACCGCGATCTGGCGGTCCTCGTCGATACCGAGATGCTCCTGCCGGGCCACCGCTACCGCGTCCCGACCATCGAGGCGGGCGTGCCCGTCCAGCTCGACGTGGACTCGCTCCCGCCCGCGACGCAGGACCTCTCGCTCGTGCTCGATGGTCAGGCCAGCGGCGTCGTGCAGAGCGACTGGGTCAAACTCCCCGACGGCCCGTTCACGCTCGAGGCATGGTTCACGGGCGAGGACTACAACGGGCGTCGCGGCCTCGTCACCAAAACCGAGGGCAGCGAGTACGGGCTCTTCGTGACCGACGGCAAGCCGGGCTTCTCGATCCATATCGGCGGCAGCTACCTGAACGCCAATCTGAACCAAGCGGTCCTGGAGCCGGGCACGCGCTACCACCTCGCGGGCGTCTACGACGGCTCGCAGGCGAGGCTCTACCTCGACGGCAAACTCGTGGCCAGCAAAGACAAATCCGGCGCACGCCGATTGAACACGCTCCCGCTGATCATCGGGGGTGACGTCGACGGCGCGGGCCAGCCTACCAGCGAGTTTGCCGGCACGATCGAAGCCGTCCGCCTCTCGAGCACCACGCGCTACACGGGCGAGACCATCACGCCCGCCAAGCAGTGGGAAACCGACGACGCGACGGTCCTGCTCTTTGACATGGACCGCAGGATGGGGCCGTGGGTGATCGACGAATCCGGCAACGGCGCACACGCCAAGCTCGGCGGAAAAGCGAAGCTGGAATAGTGGTGGGGCGGGAACCGGCTCGAAGTCATATCCCAGAGCGGGAAAGAGCCACCTGTCGGACTCGAACCGACGACCTGCGGTTTACAAAACCGCTGCTCTACCAACTGAGCTAAGGTGGCGTGGGCACATGGTATGCCTGTGATCCGCGGTGGGGCAGTGAAGGTGGAACTCTCGGTATTACTGACGGTGGGGGCGGCATCCCGCCGCCCATGTGTTAGCCTCCCGGCAACTCGTTTCGCAGCCGACCACGGATCACATCCGCCTTCTCCCGGCACCTCCCGGCATCGGGGTCGGTCACGGTGATGTGCCCGATCTTCCGCCCCCGGCGCTCGGCCTTGGCGTAGTCGTGCAGGTGGGCGCCCTCGATCCCCTCCAGCACGCCCGGCCCGGGACGCATGCCGATGATGTTGAGCATCTCCGAGTGCCCGATTGCCTCGGTCGGCCCGAGCTTGTGGCCCATCACCGCCCGCACGTGGTTCTCGAACTGCGACGCCCCCGCCCCCTCGATCGTCCAGTGCCCCGTGTTGTGCACGCGCGGCGCCATCTCGTTGGCCAGCAGCCTGCCGCCCACGTCGAAGAACTCGATCGCAAACACGCCGACGTACCCCAGCCGCTCGGCGATCTTGCGGGCCGCCCGCCTGGCCTGCGTCTCGGTCTCGTCGGTCACGTCCGCAGGCGCGATGCTCCGCACAAGCATCCCCTGCTCGTGCGTGTTCTCGGCGAGCGGGTAGGTCACAAAGTCCCCGTCGCCCGATCGGCACGCCACGATCGAGAGCTCGCGGTCGAAAGAGACGAACGACTCGTAGATGCAGCGCGTCGATTCGATCCAGTCGGCAGCGGCCTGGGCATCCCCCTCTGTGCACAGCACGCGCTGACCCTTGCCGTCGTAGCCGCCCGAGCACGACTTCACCACCGCGGGCAACCCGAGCTCGCGCACCGCGGCCCTCAGCTCGTCGGCGCTCGACACCTCCCGGTAAGGCCCGATCGCCACGCCCGTCGAATCAAAGAACCGCTTCTCAACGATCCGGTCCGACGACACACGCAGCGCCTCGGCGCTGGGCGCGATCCGCACCTTCTCGGCGAGCAGTTCCAGACTCGACGCCGGCACGTTCTCGAACTCGAATGTCACCGCATCAGCGCGATCGGCGAGCCTGAGCAGCGCCTCTGTGTCGTCGTAGGCATTCACCCAGAGCTCGGCGTCGCTGGCGGCGCAGGCGTCCGGGTCCGGGTCGATCACGATGCACGAGATGCCGAGGGGCCTAGCCGCCCGGGCCATCATCTGCGCAAGCTGACCCCCGCCCAGAATCCCGAGCACGGGAGCATCGCTCACTTCGTGCTCCCGGGCTGATTGCCCGAGGCGGGGTCGGTCGGCACGCTGTCGGTCTGCTTCTGGCGGAAGGCCTTGACGCGTTCGGCGAGCGCATCATCCGTCGTGGCGAGCATCTGAGCGGCAAGCAGCCCCGCGTTCTTGGCGCCGGCCTCACCGATCGCCAGTGTCCCCACGGGCACGCCCCCGGGCATCTGCACGATCGAGAGAAGCGAGTCCAGCCCGCTGAGCGCCTTCGACTGCACGGGCACGCCCAGGACAGGCAGGTGCGTCATCGAGGCGACCATGCCCGGCAAGTGGGCCGCCCCGCCAGCGCCGGCGATGATGATCCGTATCCCACGGTCCACGGCGGACTTGGCGTACTCCACCAGCCGATCGGGCGTGCGGTGCGCCGAAACAACCAGCGACTCGTGTGCGACGCCCAACTCGGCCAGCGCGTCGGAGGCCGGCTTCATCGTGGGCCAGTCGGAGGTCGAGCCCATCACAATCCCGACCAGTGGTTTTTCTTGGGGGGCTTGGCTCATGGCTGAGGGTAGTCGCGGGGGGTGCTCCCGTCTCAGGCGGCAGAGCCGGTCCACTTCCACCCGATCCATTTCTGGCACGACTCAACGAGCATGTGCGAAGAGACGGGCTTGGTGAGGTAGTCCTGACACCCCGCGTTCAGGCAGCGCTGGCGGTCGCCCTCCATCGCGTGAGCGGTCAGCGCGACGACCGGGCCAATGTAATCAAGCTCGCGGAGCATCGCGGTCGCCGAGTAGCCATCGATCTCGGGCATCTGCATGTCCATGAGGATCAGGTCGTAGGCGGTGTCGCCGGCTTTGACCTGCTGGACGATCTCGACCGCTTCGCGGCCGTTGCAGGCGATGCTGACCGTCGCGCCCGCCTTGGTGAGCATGTACGAGAGCAGCCGCTGGTTGTCGGGCCCGTCCTCGACCAGCAGGATGTGCTTGCCCGCCAGGCCGTGCTTCTTGAACGACTGCGCACCGCCGGCAAGGCTGCTCGTGTGGGGGCAAAGCGCCTTTGGCTGCTGCATCGAGCCGTCGGCGTTGGGTGTGACCCGGATCGTGACGGTAAACGTGCTGCCCATGCCGATCTCGGACTCGATGGCAAGGTTGCCCCCGAGCCGTTTGGCGAACGCGTTGGTGAGCCGAAGGCCCAGGCCCGTCCCGCCGAAGCGGCGCGTCATCGAGCCGTCGGCCTGCGTAAACGGATCGAAATTCCTGAGGATCGCGACGTCTTGCTCGGAGATGCCGATGCCCGTGTCGCGGACAGCGATCACAAGCCGCCCCGTGCAGTCGGGCAGAGACTGGT
>CAXBOF010000007.1:0-15325 GCA_963977205.1 uncultured Phycisphaera sp.
CCCGATGTCCGAATTCTTGCTCTGATCAGACGAGCCGCTGAGATACACGAGCGCGAGGTGATCGTCAACACGAGCGTGCAATCCAAGATAGCGTCCCTTGTAGTCACCAAGGTCGAGGACGATGGGTTCGCCGATCGAACCACTCTCGGCGTCCACCCAGCGGACCTGATTCGTGCGGCTGTCATCGAGCAGGAATCGGCCCTGGCTCATCCAGAGGTGGCGGTAGAACGAGATGGCGTTGGACTCGGGCAGGATGCACACCTGCACCGGCGGCAGTTCGAGACTGGCGACCTGTTTCATGAGAGCAAACTCTGAGTTGTTCTCGTTGAGAGGCGCTGCGAATGAGAGCCAGTCTCCGTCCGGGCTGATGTCGGCCCAACGGCCTCCGCGAGACACCTCGATCGGGACCGAGTCGTGACGGTCGAGCCAGCGGATGTGACCGACTCGCGCAGCCCCGCCCTCGAGTGGGTAGGTGCCGTACACGACATAGCGGCCCTGCGGGTCAAGCATGGGGCCGAATACGACCTCGTTGGGCGGGCCAGCCACCGAGAGCCGGAACTCACTGGGGACCTCGATCGGTCTGGCCAGCCAGCCCGCGGCGAGTCCGCCGACGGCGAGCAGCAGCGCAACCACAAGAGCGAGCACGGGCGAGAGGCCGCGCTGGGTGACAGTCACTTCTTCCGCCGGCTCGGTTGCGGCTCTTCTGAGCTCGATCCTCACGTCGCCGATGTCGCGGTAGCGGAGGTTGCGATCGCGTTCGAGGCAGCGGCTGAGCACGCGGCGGACGCCGATGGGGATGGACACGGGGAGACTTGAGAGGTCCGGGTCCTTGTGTAGCACGGCTCCGATCGAGTCGGTCGCGGTTTCGCCAGAGAAGGGGTTGGCCCCGGTCAACATCTCGAAGAGCACCACGCCGAACGCCCAGATGTCGGTTCGTTTGTCAACGCGACGGCCGCGTGCCTGCTCCGGGCTCATGTACGCGGCGGTGCCCAGCACGGCTCCCGGGGTAGTCTGCTGCCGGAGCGTGATCTGGGTTTCCATCTGGCTCATGCCCATGCCGCTCGAGGTCTGCCCCTCGTCGCTGCGAGCCAAACCGAAGTCGAGCACCTTGATGATCCCATCGGGCGTGACTTGGATATTGTCCGGCTTGAGATCGCGGTGGACCACGCCGGCCTCGTGGGCGGCCTCGACGCCCGCCGCAATCTGGTCGGCCAGCTCAAGTGCCTCGTCGGGTTCGATCGGTCCTCGATCAAGCCGATCTGCGAGCGACTCGCCCTCGACAAGCTCGAGAATCAGGAATCGTTGCCCGTCCTGCTCTTCAACTCCGTATATGCCCGCGATGTGCTGGCTGGAGACAGAGGCAAGAGATTTGGCTTCTCGTTCGAAACGCTCTAGGCGAACCGGGTCTGCAGCGACCTCAGGCGGTAGAGCCTTGATGGCGACTTCACGTCCGAGCCGGTCGTCTTGGGCGCGGTAGACCACCCCCATGCCCCCGCGGCCGATTTCGCACTCAATCCGATATGGTCCGATGTTTGATTGCACGATGCGAGTGTAGTGCAGTCTGGCAACAAGCGTGGGCCGGCAGATTGTGGCACATCCCAGTGAGGACGGAATGGAGGACACCAAAGCCTATCAGCTCGATGACTCTGCTACCGGACAATGAGAAACGCCGCCAGATGGCGGCGCGTAAGACTGTTTGACATATATACGAAATCAACCACCGCTGGTGTCGCTTCAGCTTTCGGCTCGCATCCGCTTCAGTGCCCGGATGGCGTTGCCGAGACACCTTCGGGCCCGGGTTCGAGTTGACGAAAGACCGCGGCCACCAGTCGATCGCAGCGTTGGCCATCGAATGACAGCTCTTGTCTGACTTCTTTCAGGCCTGCACCTTTGAGCGCACACGCCAGCTTGGGCTTGGCCCGGAAGAAGCTGATTTTGACGTTGCTCTCGCTCATCCCGAGACTCGCCGCGGTTTCTCGGGTGCTCAGACCCTGAATCACACGGAGCATCACAACGCTTCTTTCACGCTCAGTGAGCAATTCCATAGCTTCATCAAACATCTGCATTCTCTTTGAGCTGCTCATGGCGGGCTCCAATGGCTCACCGCCACTGTCGTACGAGATGAGCGGCAAACCGGACCGCTCACGCCCCTTTGTGTTCGATCGGCGTTCTCGGAAGCGGATCGATTCATTGAAGACGATCCGGGTCATCCACGTTTTGAGTTTGGATTTTTCCTCGAATCCGTCGAGACCTGCGTATATCCGAATGTACGCTTCCTGGAGGGCATCTTCTGCATCGGTCTCGTTCGAAAGGATCGAACGAGCTGTTCGAAAGAGGAGTTGGTTGTGCCGACGCATCAGAAGCTCGAACGCGCCCGCATCGCCCGCCACGACACGGGCCGCTATATCTTCGTCGGAGAGCGGCGCTAACTGCTGGATTCTGACTGGGCCGAGGCGCATACGACCTCCTGCTGCGTGGAGCAACCGGCTCGGGCTGGTCATGACACAAACGAGGACGCGCGTGATCCGTGCGAATCGGAGAACGGGAGCAACTGTTCACCCCTGAACGCGGCCAGACCGGACAGAGTGTACGCTCCAAGTGCCATCGCAACATCACGCACAGCGATATCAAGGAACCCAGCCAGGGCGACATTCACAGCGATAAGCATCAACCATGCGGCAACGACGTAGCCGCCAAGCCGCGTGAACTTGGTGAGCACCGTCAGGCCGGCGACGATCTCGATCACGCCCACGATCATCATGAAGACACCGGGTGAGAACGGCAGGATATCTGTCATGGATCCCGGAAGATATTGCGACCAGTCCGTCAGCAGATTCGTGAATTTATCGGCCCCGGCGACGATGGGGACGAGGCCGTAGCAGAGACGGAGCGGGACGTACAGGTTGTTGAGTTGCGATGCATTATTGTTCATGGTGTGAATTCCTTTCACACCATTAGACCCGGACGCTGACGGGGTCGTTACATGCCTTCTGATGACGGACCTTGGGTGTCGGCCGAGCGGTCTTAGCAGGGATGCCGGCTTTGCCGAGATCCTCTGCGGCGTCGGGGCTGTCGTCACTTCTGGGCGGAGTCCCCATGCCGGCGCGGGCCGAGGAGAACGGCGTCAGAAGCATCCCCTTTATGGTCCTGGTGTGCTCCGGGCCAAACCCGTCCAGTCCGACGCTGATTGTTTCCGGACGATCGGTCATGCTCAGAGTCCCGAAGACGCGGTCCCAGATCGACAGCACGGCGCTGTAGTTGCTGTCGGTCTGCGGCTGCCAGCGGGAATGGTGCATCCGATGCAGGCCGGGAGTCACGATCACGAGCCCGAGAACACGCTCCACACCGATCGGCAACTTCACGTTGGCGTGATGGAACAGACTCATCGGGATCAGGATGGCGTTGTAAATCGCGATATCGTGGACACGGATACCCAGTAGCAAGACGAGCGGCAGCAGCACCATCCCCTGCGCAACGATCTCGAGAGTGTGGAATCGAAATGCGGTTGTCGACTCCATGTGCTCGGCATGATGATGCACGGCGTGAATGCGCCACATCAGAGGGATCTTGTGCATGAGCACGTGACAGGCATACTGGCTGAGATCTAGAATCAGAAACCCGGCAATGACTGTAATCCACGGCGAGAGCGGCACGAGGACCTGCAGTCCAATGCCAAGGAACTGACTACCCGCATCGGCGATGGCCAACACGCCAGCTATAACAACTGCGGGAACGGCGTTGAGTGCACCCAGCAGCAGGTGACGAAAACGGACGCCGCCGATACGGTCTGCAGAAATGATCGGTATGAACGATTCGAGCGCCCAGCATGCGGCAAGAGCAGCAGCAGCGGTGGTTGTTTGCACCTCATAGAGCATGCCGAATCGAATACCTCCCTTATCTACCAGACCCGGTGTGCGTGAAATGGGTTACAAATATAGATGCATTATTTCTCATCTGTCGTTCCCGTGCGCCGCGTTTGAATCTTTATCATTCGTAAGCGATGTACCAATGGAGCGGTCCAAACGGTGAAGGCAAAGTGTTGTATGCCTCCTGAAAGGACGAATGAGATGAGACTTACGAAAATGATCGGCGCTTCCCTTGTCATTTTGATCGCCGGTGCAGGCCAAACACACGCAGATCTTGTCGGCGTGAACTACACGACTGGGGTCGTGTTCTCGATCAGCACAGACAATGCAGCGGCCACTCCACTGGGAAAGACCGCCACCGGGATCATGGGGCTTGACCGCGACGCGAGCGGGTCTCTGCTTTCAATCACCGATGGCATCGTCGGAAAGCTGGCGGTGCTGGATGAGCAGAGCTGGCAACTCAACGTGGTTGGCAATCTTAATGCCGGCTTCACCTTCGAGGGAGGTCTGGCTGTCAATGCAGCGGGAGACATCTACGGTGGCTCGCGTCTGGCAGGAAGCGGGCGTGCCATTTTCCAGATCGATCCGCACACCGGCCTCATGGACCACAGCATCACGCTCTCTCGTGCCAGCATCGATTTGAACGGGCTCCAGTTCCGCGATGATGGAGCACTCGTGGCAATCGATGCGGTCGCGGGGGATTTCGTTTCGATTGATGCCCTGACGGGTCAGGTGAACTCGATCGCCCCACTTCTCACGCAGAACGCTGGAGCTGTCGGCGGTTTGGCGATCGACGGAGGCCTTGGCTATTACGTCACTGCGGGCACAGTGTCAGGGTCGGACGGCGACAATGCGCTCTACAGCATCGACCTCTACACAGGAGAGCAGAACTTCATCGGCCCGCTGGGCACCGAAGCTGGTACCGGATTCGGCATCGGGGCGCTGGCCGGGCCGGCTGTGCCTTCGCCAGCGACGCTGCTGCTACTTTCTGGCGCGGGCGGAATCACGTTGATGCTCAGAGGGCGACGCGGCCTGGGGCAGTAGACCCATCGCAGCTTGGGAGTGCCGTGTATCTTGAGAACACCACTCCCAATAACAGAAACGTGCATGACGCTTCAACGCGGGTCGCCTAAGTGCGGCCCGCTGCGTTATTTCTATGACATTTTCATGTATAGTCTGGGATCATGCGCCAACCCGCCAAGCATAATATGAATATCAGTTCATGCTAGCTACTATGAATACTCTGGGCTTCCCATGTTTCGCGATAGTGAGGATGATGACTCATGTGTATCAGAAATTCGACACATGATTGCGGTGTTGGAGCTGGACATAGTGACGCAGTAGCAGTACCAGCAGCAAAACGGAGTCTGGCGAGGAATACGTTCGCATGCAGAATGCTTGCCTCAAGAGCCGCGGCACCAGGAATGACTTTGACAGCGGCCGGCTTATTCGAGTCATTGACAATTCCATCAACACGATTCGCGTCATTACAGATCGGACCGGCTTCTGCCAGTGTGTGGTATCCTGAGATCACACACTGTCCCTGCGTGATCTCTACTCTGCAGTTGAATCGTTGCTCAATCTCTGCTATGTCGGCAACTGCTGACGGGCAGAGCTTTGAACCGTGCTGATACATTTCCCACCTCACCACTAAAACTCGGCGAAAGACCGTGTCTCCGCACTTTCCAATCGGGAAAAGGAATCAAGTCAGCGACCGCAGTGTTGCAGCATCATAGATTGATTTCTGACCCTCTATTGGCTCAAGATATGTTTGAAATTTATCTTGTGAAGAGGACGAGCTCCGCCTCATAACTCGACATGGAATAACGACATCACTTCCATCATAAATGATCAGACAATTCGAACTGCCGAGAAGTGGCCAAGCGGTATCAACGCACAGGCTGCCATCAGAGTGCTCATGAATTCTGCATTCACACACACCACCCACTCTCCCGACAGGGTCGCAAGTCACCAAAAGGCCACGTCTTTTTTCAGTAGTATTCATTTGATATCACGGACGTTGCGAGTGCCGCGCCGTATCCCCCACGGACCTGTGCATCACTATTCAAACGGTATGATGGCGACACTTCGAAACGACCGAGTTAAGAGATAGGAAACTGCTTTAGCATGCGTGTCTCACCATGAATCGTCATCGGCCGGGGGTTCTTCAACAGGCGGTTCGGGATCGATCAGGTCTTCAATCCAATCGATGATCAGATCTATAACCGAGTCATCAGACCCATCTCCACTTGCGTACGCGCTGGTCGCGGTACCACTGCAGGCAATTGCTGCGGCAATCATCGTGGAGCGTACAAAACTGCCCCTTCGACTCCGTTTCTGCTTCCGAACCATGAAAGTCCCTTTCTGATGTGACGGCATGTACATGCCGCATCAACAGGGACGCTGCCCGCGATTCGAGTGTGAGCAGGACGTATAATTTTCCTGATACCTTTTGGCATCAGGTCTGGGAAGAGTTTAAGATGTCGATAGGGCTTTGTTTGCCGCGGTCCTAGATCTGGATATGGAGAACTGGTAGGTGTTGACCCCTTCCAAGCATCATCCTGGAACGAACACGCAGTCCGCATATCAATTGGAAGATGCTGAACCGCTCGATCCCAACGACAGACAGGCCATCGCGTCAAGACTGCTTGAGTTTGCACCTCTGATTCGGCGCAGACTTCAGCACAGACTGACTGGTCAAGACCGCCGGCTTTTCGATACTCAGGATCTTCTTTCGACGATTCTTCGCCGGGTCGACTCGATGATTGCGAGAGGAAAGCTACGAGCCACAACGGATCGGGAATTGATTTCGCTTGTACTCACAATGCTGGACAATGCCTTGGTCGACAGGCATCGACTTTTGACGAGGTTGAAGCGGGTTGAGGCGTCCGATGGAATCTGGGCCAGCTGGTTACAGGCGAACAATGATTCGATCGATCAGGATCACGCTGCTGAAACACTCTCTGAGATCTTTGATTCGATCAAGTCCCCTGAAGACCGCCTGCTGCTTTCGCTGCGCCTCAGCGGGGCATCACATTCCATGATCGCCGATATCATCGACACGACCCCTGATGCCTGCCGTCAAAGGTGGGTCTCTCTGAAGAAGAAAATTTCTTCGCAGCAACCTGAACCGAAGCCGAATACACCATGATCGCAACTGAGAACCAATTGGATTTCAGTGCTCTCAATTCTATTGACGCACATACTCTCGACCAACTGGCCCAAACCGCGCTCGAGCTCGAATCGGCCTACAAGACGGCAGATCTAAGTGCCCTGCTTGAAGCTCATCCGGAAGCAGTCCAGAACCCAACTCTCTTAGACGCTGCGATCGAGCACGCCATCGACAGCATGCGACGGAATGGGACTGATCTTTGCACTGCGACCGAAAGCCTGGCCGCCACCTATCCGGAGTTTGCATCGCCTATTCGCAGGGCCGGTTGCTTATCACTTATATTTGACAACCTCTCACTTCAATCCACTAATACCACCGTTCTAACAATCGGACAGAGAATCGGGCCGATCATTGCAGACAATCTGCCCAGATATGAAATTGTCAGTGAGTGCGGCCGTGGCTCCAATGCCGTGATCTACAAAGCTCTCGATCACCGGATGAGTGATGACCAGCACTCCGTCTACGTCGCTCTTAAAGTATCAGAATTACAGGCGCAGACCCTCATTCCTCGCCCTTCCGAGGGTGTTCTCGCTTCGATCGCGGGCCATCCCAATGTTGTTCAGGTATTCGACCGAGGCACTGTCAGTTCTGACCTACAGTATGTCGCAATGGAGTTGTCCGGCATCGGATCATTGCACTCTTTCCCGTCAATGGATGATGCAGGTTACGTCCGACTCATCCGTGACGTAGCACGAGGTCTCCACGCGGCCCACTCCGCTGGTGTTGTGCATGGCGACATCAAACCAGACAACATCCTTTTGTTTGGCAATCCAGAAGACACCGATAGCCTCGTCCCTAAACTTGCAGATTTCGGAGTTTCCAAGTCTCTGAAGCTTGGATACTCCTCCAATCCGCACTCTGAGATTTCTGAATCGAATGCGGGCAATTTAGCCTTCATGGCGCCGGAAGTATGGGCTGGAGCACGTCCCACTATCCAGTCCGATGTGTACTCAATCGCTGCGATGCTGCGGTATTTGCTGACCAATATTATTGATCGGGGCAATTTCTCGGCAAACAGGCTAAATGACGAAGAAAGTTATCCAAAAATAAAGGGACGGCTCACTGTAATCCTTGAGCGAGCTACCGACCCTGATCCTGAGTTGAGAACTTCGACGGCTGTCGAATTCGCGAATCATCTGGAAGCATTCCTATCGCACAAAGCAATTCGTGGAATCGACAGTCCGTCACGGACTGCCCACCTCTTCTCGAGAAGGCACCCGGTGACAACGGCGACTGTCTTGGCTTGCAGTATACTTTTGATAGCTGGAACTATTGGAGCTGCATACACATGGCAAGGCTGGGTATACGAATCCGCCCGCCGCACGACATCAATGAACGTTGCCCAGTGGCATCAGCAATACAAACCGGCCTTCAGTGACCGTTCAAGTGTGTACGACCTCGCATCGCGCTATGCGCTGGCGAGATCAAATGAGCACTCTGACGCTTTCGATTGGGCGACAACGGCTGCGCCCGATATCGATACTGAGATTTCCCAGCTTGCAGCCATACTTTCATCATTGCCCAGCGGATCACTCGACACACTTCTTGTACGAGAACACTTGATTTTCCGCCAACTTCAGTCTCGGAAAGATTACAAAGATACCACACTTCTCCTCGACGTTCAGCGAGATGCTCTGGCACAGTCTGGGTTTCTGACAACCGAAGAGAGTGAACTGATCGATTTACTCAGTGCGGTGCATGCTGTCAAAATCGTCGTTATGAACGCTGCGCCACTGGATGAAGTCGAAGAAGATAAATTAGAGATGCACTTTCTGACGTTATCGAGTTTCTTGAATGCGAGAGGACTGCTCACCTCTTCTGGCCTGAGCGAAGCAGCCAGGCGCGACCCTCGAGTGCGCCTCGCTTCCAGAGCGGCACATTGGTTGAGTTCTCCCAAAATGCTTGATAAGGTCGCCTTCCATCAGGCTCTCGATAGCGAATACGGCATAACGATTGCAAGGTAATTCTAGCAATCGCACTCTCACGTGCTCGGCATGTCACTCGCCCGAATCGATCATTGCGTTCAGGCCCATACGCATCGGCATCGCAGATGCCATGCGGGCCGCGAACTCTTTAAGAGCCCAGCTCGCTTCGGATGAAACAACCTCGTCGACCGTTCGCTGCCATAGGCTCAGCCACCTCGGAAAGTGCTCTGCCTGGATCTCGGGGATCCGGCGATGAACATCCAGCGGCCGTCCTGAATACCGACCTGTTCGATAGACCGCCGACGACCAGAAATCACGCATCGTCGACAGGTGCTTGTCCCAGTCGGCGACGTTCTTCTCAAAGACTGGCCCCAGCTCCGGGTCCTCACGCGCAGCCATGTAGAACCTGTCCACAAGCTCGGCGATCTCAAGCTCTTCCCGGCTGCGAGAGTCCGGCTGTTCTGAACCAGTGATCGGGAGTTCTGTTCCGCTCATAGCTGCTCCAATGAGCCGGCTCGGGCGAGCTTGCTCTTATCTGGTATTTTAAATACCATATACAACGGCCCACGCGGAGACAACACTTATGCGCCTCACAGACCGGACCGATTACGCCCTGCGCGTGCTCATGATCCTGGCCTCCAGCGGTCAACGGCACACGGTCCCCGCACTCGCCGAGGCGTTCGGGGTCTCGGCCAACCACTTGACCAAAGTCGTCCAGGCGCTGCAGGGGCTCGGGTTGGTCCAGACCTCGGCGGGCCGCAACGGCGGGGTGGAGCTGGCAGCCCAGCCAAGCGCGGTCACAGTGGGCGAAATCGTCCGAGCATTGGAGCCGGATCTGCACCTGGTCGAATGCCTGCGCGAGCACAGCACGTGCCCGCTCGATGGGCCGTGCCGACTGGTCGGGGTCGTTCGCAACGCACAGGCCGCGTTTCTCGCCGAGCTTGACAAAGCCACGCTCGCGGATCTCATCCAAGGAAGACAACGGCGACTGCTCAGAGCCGTTCCCTCGGCCGTCAGCGTCCAGGGCTCAGCGATCTAAACGAACCACCACATCCCTATTCGCACAAATCTTTTCAATTCCGATACTTATATCAAGCGGCCGCACTGATTTCATTGATCTTACCACCCCGGTGCTTCAGGCGCATCCTCACTCTCGGGCTGGACCACCATACCCAGATTGCTCGGGGATTCTCTCTGCATGATTGCAGCCCCAATTCCCAATACGGTGGCTGCAGTTATGCTCTGGCCTGTACATAGACGTAACGATGCCGACGCGTTCGCGTCAGGTCGGCACCGAAGGGAACCCACATGCACACAGTCACCCGTCTCTCCATCCGCTCCGCTTCTCTCCTCCTGTTGGCAGCCGGCCAGTCAGCAGCCGCTCAGGACACAACTCCACACGCCGGGATGCTCAGATACCCCGATGTCAGCAAAACACAGATCGTCTTCAGCTACGCCAACGATCTCTGGATCGTCCCCAAAGACGGCGGCACCGCGACCAAGCTCTCAAGCCCGGCCGGCCTGGAAGGGCTCGCCAAATTCAGCCCCGACGGCAACGCGCTCGCATTCATAGCAAACTACGACGGCGGGAACGACCTCTACACCATGTCCGTCACCGGCGGCGTCCCCAAACGTGTCACGCACCACCCGTCGGCCGAATGGCTCACCGACTGGACACCTCAGGGCGAGCTGCTCTACTTCATGAACGGGCTCGAAGGCCTCGGCAGACAAACAGGCATCTACACCGTCTCACCAGAAGGCGGCCTTCCGAATCGCGTGCCCGTGCCCTACGGCGCCAACGGCGCAATCAGCCCCGACGGCCAGTGGATCGCCTACACCCCCCACTCACGCGACACGCGGACATGGAAACGCTACCGCGGCGGCATGGCGACCGACATCTGGATCTTCAACATCGAAAGCTACGAGAGCCGCAAGATCACCGACTGGGAAGGCACCGACACCATCCCCATGTGGCACGGCTCAAAGATCTACTACCTCTCCGACAACGGTCCCGAGCACCGGCTCAACATCTGGAGCTTCGACACCAAAGACGACAAGCACGAGCAGATCACCAAGTTCGACGATTTCGACTGCAAGTTCCCATCCATCGGCCCGGGCTCCAAGGGCGAAGGCGAGATCGTCTTCCAGAACGGCTCAACGCTTCAGCTACTGAACCTGCGTTCCAAGAAGTCCAAAGCGATCGAAGTCGACGTGCCGGGCGATCGCCCCAAGCTCCGCGATCGCACCGTCGATGCCAGCGAATTCATCGCGTCCGGCTCGATCTCTTCGACCGGCAAGCGAGCCGTCGTCGAGGCTCGGGGTGACATCTGGACTGTCCCCGCCAAGAACGGCGCACCGCGGCAGATCACCGACACTTCTGGCTCCGCCGAGCGCAACCCCGCCTGGAGCCCCGACGGCCGGTGGATCAGCTACTTCTCCGATGAATCGGGCGACTACGAGCTCTACATCACCCAGTCCGACGGCAAGGGCGAGACGCTCAAGCTCACCGACACCGGGCACAACTACTTCTTTGGCACCGCGTGGTCACCCGACTCAAAGAAGATCCTGGTCACAGATAAGGCCGGCGCGATCACGCTGATCGATGTCGAGTCGGGCGAATCAAAGCAGATCGACCGCGACGAATGGGCCAACCAGCCCGGCGTCTCCTGGAGCCACGACTCCAGGTACATCACCTACAACAAATCCGAACCCAAATCGAACTCGTCTTCGATCTGGATCTACGACGTTGAGGCAGGCGAGAGCCAGAAGGTCACCAGCGGCTTCTTCAACGACACCGACCCCGTGTTCAGCAGGCAGGGCAATTTCCTGTACTACGTCTCCAACCGCGAGTTCACAACACCCCGCTACGAGGACGTCGGCTCGACGTTTATCTACGACCGCACGGGCAAGCTGATCGCCGTCCCGCTCAACGGTGAAGTCGAGAACGCCTGGCTCGTCAAGCCCGATGATGAAACCTGGGAAGACGAGGACGCCGACGACGAAGAGAAGGCAGACGATGCCGAGGACACCGAGAACGGCGACGCCGATGAGGCCGACGACAAAGCGGACTCGGACGAAGAAGAACAGGCCGACGACGCCGATGGCGATGATTCCGATGAGGGCGACAACCCAGAGGACAACTTCCTCGTCGACAACCCGATCCACGGCGTGTGGACCGGACAGGCCAAGGGCCTCAGCCAGATTCCCGGCATGTCCGAAGACGCCATGGACATCACCATGACCATCCTGGCTCACAAAGACGGCTCGTTCACCGGTTCCAGCCAGGCCATGGGCGAGACCGAGGCCTACGACAGCGTCATGTTCGACGAAGCAACTGGCAAGTTCACGGCTACCCGCTCGCAGGGCCCGGTCACAAGCAAGCTCGAAGGCACGCTCTCGGGCGACAAACTCACCGGCAACTGGAGCATCCCAGAGATGGGCGTCTCCGGCACATTCGAGTTCACCAAGTCGGACGAGAAGCCCGACCTCGAAGGTGCAGAGGGCAGCGACAAGGAAGTCGAACCCGTCGAGATCGATTTCGAGGGCTTCGAGGCCCGCGGCTTCGAACTCCCCGTCAACGCGGGCAACTTTGGCTCGCTCGTCTCCAACGACAAAGGCCAGCTCATCTACATGAGCATGAACGACGCCGGCCCGACGATCAAACTCTTTGATCCGACCGACGAGGAACCCAGCGAGAAAACCGTCCTCGGCGGCGCAGGGCTCCTGGATATCTCGGGTGATGGCAAGAAGCTGATCGTCGGTCAGGGTTCCAACCGGTTCGCAATCGTCTCGGCGGCCGCGGGCCAGTCCTTCAGCGACCCACTCGACGCCTCGGGCCTGACCAAGATCGTCAACCCGCGCGAAGAATGGGAGCAGATCTTCACCGACGCATGGCGACGCCACCGCGACTTCTTCTACGTCAACAACCTTCACGGCGTGGACTGGGACGCGATCTACAAGCAGTATCACGCGATGCTCAAGGACGCCGCCAGCCGCGAGGACGTGAGCTTCATCATCGGTGAGATGATCGCCGAGCTCAACGTCGGGCACGCGTACTACTGGGGCGGCGACGGTGAATCCTCCCCCACCCGTCCCGTCGGGATGCTCGGCGTCGATTTCGAAGTCGCAACCGAGACCGACGACCAGGGCAACGACCACACCGCCTACCGCATCGCAAAGATCTACGAGGGCGCCGACTGGGACTCGGATGCGCGCAACCCGCTCAATCAGCTCGGACTCGATATCGACGAGGGCACCTACATCCTCGCTGTCAACGGGCGCAAGCTCAACACCGACGAGGACCCCTGGGCCGCCTTCATCGGCACAGCTGGCAAGCAGACCACCATCACCTTCGCCGATGCCCTCGCAGGCGACGACGAAACCCGCAACGTCCGCGACTACACCCTCGAGCCGATGGGCTCAGAGTCCAATCTCCGCTACCGCGCCTGGATCGAGCACAACCGCCAGTATGTCGAAGACGCTACCGACGGCAAGGTCGGATACATCTACGTCCCCGACACCGGCGTCAACGGACAGAACAACCTCTTCCGCCAGTTCTATGGCCAGATCGGCAAGGAAGCGCTCATCATCGACGAACGCTGGAACGGCGGCGGGCAGATCCCGACACGCTTCATCGAACTGCTCAACCGCCCACGCACCAACTACTGGGCCCGCCGCGACGGCAAGGACTGGCCCTGGCCCTACGACTCACACCAGGGACCAAAGTGCATGCTCATCAACGGCCTCGCCGGCTCGGGCGGCGACATGTTCCCCTGGCTCTTCCGCTACAACGAACTGGGCAAACTCATCGGCATGAGAACATGGGGCGGGCTCGTCGGGATCTCCGGTGTCCCCGGACTGATCGACGGCGGTCATCGACGATCCCTCACAGCTCGCCAAGGGCAAGGATCCGCAGCTCGATGCCGCCATCGCAGAAATGCTCAAAGAGATCGAGAATAACCCGTACACACCCGCGGTTCGCCCGTCAGACCCCGACCGCTCAGGGATGGGTATCGAGGACAGCGACCGCTGAGAACGCATCAAACGTAGAAGTAGTCGCTTCAGGCACCCTCCGGACCCCCGCAGTCCGGAGGGCCAGCCTGTCGCAAACCAATCTGCAAGACACAGACTCTATGGACCGATAGACTCCAAAGCGATGCGATCTCACACGATCACCATCCTGGTGCTGGCAACCTTCGCCATCCAAGCACTCTTCGGAGGCTTCGGACGCTACGGCGTCGTCTGCCTTAGCTCCGATCACGGCCCGTCGGCGCACTCAACCGAAGCAAACTGCCAAACGGTCTGCGATCACGAAGAAACAAAGCCCAGCCTGAGTCTCCACGACAAGCACGAATCCGATTGCGGCTGCGTCGACATCGAATTCGAGACCAGCGAAGTCCTTTCCACCGTCCGAACACATGCGGGCGATGTCGTTGATCTCCCTGTTTCTTTCGACCTTTCACGCATCATCGCGATCTTGCCAGAAGAACCCGCATGGAAAGGGCCACCGGTCCCACCCAAAGAAGACTTCGGCACCGCCCAAAGTCTTGCTTCCATCAACTCAACTCCATTGATCATCTGATTCCAAGCTCGGACCCCCACGCGTGCCGACGCGGCTTCTGCTGCGCGGCCTGGCTTCCGATACGCCTTTCTGGAATCTGATCCAATGCAAGACAAACCCAAGCCGCACCGCGCGCTCTTGGCGTGCGGCGCACTCTCCGTCATCGCCCTTGCCGGCTGCCAGCGATACCGGAGCCAGCCACTGGACCTCGATGCGCATCACGTCGCATTGAGTACGCGGCTGAATGACCGAGATTCGATCGCTGATTTCCTCGACAGACTCGCCGAGCAGGGCGCAGCAGCGCCCGATCATTTCGACCCGGCCGACGGCCTCTCGCGAGAAGAAGGCGAGATCCTGGCGCTCTTCTACAACGCAGATTTGCGACACGCACGGCTCGACGCGGGTATTGCCTTGGCGACCGCCGACAACGCCGGTCTCTGGCAAGACCCAACCCTCGGCTTCAACGGCACCGAACTCCTTTCGCCGAGCGGCCCGTTCGAGTACGGCCTGACTCTCGGCCTGACGCTCCCGATCTCGGGCCGACTCGGGATCGAGCAGGACCGCGCCGATGCCGCGTATCACACCGAGCTGCGCCGGATCGTGGATATGGAGTGGGACACACGCGCCGCCGTGCGCTCGGCGTGGGCCGAATGGTCGGCCGCCGAAACGCACAGCAAACTCATCCGGGAAACCATCGACCGTATCGAACAAGTCGAAAGCGTGACAGCCAAGCTCGAATCCATCGGCGAGCTGACACGCGTCGAAGCAAGGCTCGTCCGGGCAGAAACCGCCCGGTTCAAAG